>JAEZFR010000486.1 GCA_023417285.1 Bacillota bacterium | reverse complement strand
GACAGGAGCTTTATAGGGAAGCCGTAAAGGAATTTGAGCCTAATGATGCAAGGTGCCCTGAATGCAGACAACTTGTCTGGAACTATAAAAAAATAAAAAAGTTTTCAAAGAATCCAATAAACAGATGCTGCGTTTGTGGGATTCCAATAGAATTAGATAATAGTTATGAAAAAGAAACAAATCAATCAAGAGAATCCAATATACAAATTGAGAAAATGATTTTAAGGAGGAAAAAAATGAATAAATATTTAAAAAAGGATAATTATTTGAATTGGCTCAAAGCACAACCACCTGAATACATCGAGAGAACTAGACATCAACGATCAAGAAGCTTAAGAAATAATAGGTTTAAAGAGACTATGGAGGATAATGTTAGCATTGTTGCTGTTGCTAGATCTCGTCCAACAAAATCATCTGGTCCAAGACCAGGCCGAAGATGCCCTCATTGTGGGAAACCCATTTATTAAAAAATGGAATAATTTAACTCATACAGCAATTAAAAATTGACTACTATTTGACTACTGAAGTTATAAAAAGTAGTCAATATTTAATATCAAATGTAAAGTGTTGAGCTTGTTCGGTTCGCTATTTTAAAGGTTTATAACAAGCTATACATAGTTACAAAAATCAGGAAATCGCTTTCCTAAACCGCAGGTCGCACGTTCGAATCGTGTCGGGCGTACCAAATAAAAGCCGCTTAGTTGTAGTGATACAGCTAGGCGGCTTTATTCAATACAGCCAACATATTACCATTTCCAATATAGCTCAAACAATACTATTTTGCAAACATTTGACTAATATAGAGTTATTTATTATAATAAGTGTATAAAATATCAAATTTTGGAGGTTTTTATGAACAATCAAGGCTCTGTGGCTTATCAGCCCTCAACTGCCCCTGTTGGTCAGCTCAATACCAGTCGTTCTCTTCTTAAATTTATTTTACTTAGTATCATTACGCTTGGGATTTATTCTATTGTATTCTACTCAAGCATGTCCAACAATATTAACATTATAGCAAGTCGTTATGATGGTAGAAAGACAATGCATTATTGTCTTCTTTTCTTCTTGGTATCTCCAATCACTTTAGGTATTGCAGCTTTTGTATGGTTCCATAGAATTTCTGCCAGAATTGGATCAGAACTGAATCGCCGTAACATAGACTATAAATTTGGAGCAGCTGATTTTTGGATTTATTACATTCTATTATCAATAGTAATTGTTGGACCGTTTATATACTTGTATAAACTATGTAAAGCCTTTAACTTAATATCCCAACATTACAATACTAATGGATAATATATTAAAAACTAGTATTATAAAGAGCTCTTAAGGTTAATACCTTAAGGCTCTTTTTTGTTTGTCTTATTATGAATTTGTGACAAATGAACAAGTTTTAGTAATAATTTACTAAAATAATTGAAATATTTTCTAAATCGTGATAAAATTTGAATAGTATTGATTACATAAAATTACATTAAAGTAATAATAACTTAAGATTTACATAAAACATTATTTTTGCAAACCAAAGTTAGTATCACAATTTATAAATGAGGTGTCTTATGCTAGGTGTAGAAAACAAGGGTATAGAAGATATTCTTCTTGAAGAGGGCATAATAACAGTTTTGCAATACAAAGAGGCTATAAATCAGCAGATTAGTACAAAGAAGCCCATAATTGATGTTATTCAAGACATGGGCATAATTACTAATAAGGATTTACTTTTTACCAAAGCAAAGATACTGAATGTAGACTATCTTGATTTGGAAGGATATATTTTTGAAGATGCAGATATACCCAAAAAAATTAATGAAAAGATGGCGAGAAATTACTGTTGCCTTCCCCTTTCCCGTAATGGCAATCAATTATCAGTTGCTATGAGGGATCCAAAGGATTTATTTGCATTGGACGATTTGATTATGGCCACAAAATGTGAAATAAAACCTATTATGTGTGACGAAGAACAAATTATTCAGCTTATAGATGAGGTTTTCAAGGTAACTATAGTTAAACCCGAAGTTACCCAACAAAAATTACTATCTGTTGAAGAGATGGAAACCTTAGATAAGCAAGCTATACAGAAATTATATGGATCAAATAATATCTCTGCTTCTCCTATTTTCAAGAGTAGGTTAGGGGAATTACTGGTAACTTGCCGAATGATATCGGAAGAACAGTTGGACGAAGTACTTGGAATCCAAAGGCAAACAGGCGAAAGAATTGGGACTATACTGGTTAAAAACAACTATTTAACGCAAGAGGTTTTAAATAGGTGTCTTGAGGCACAGTTGAATATTTCATATATAGATCTTGAAAGTATAGAGATAGATGAAGCTACTGCTAATGTCATAAAGGACTCTTTGGCAAGGAGACATGGTGTTATTCCTGTAAAAGTAGAGAAGGATGCAGTTCATGTTGCAATGACAGATCCTTCAGATGTTTTTGCTCTAGATGATTTAAGACTATGTACTGCAAAGGAAATTATTCCTTTATTGGCAAAAGAAGACGCTATATTAAATAAAATAAACTTATTGTACAAGAAGCCGGTTAAGGTTGAAAAGGTTGCACAGCCTTTACAAGCTGTAGAAGAGAAAACGGTAGCACCTACTCAAAAGATTGAAGTTGATAAAGAAGTAAATTTCGAAGAGGAATTTAGAAAAATAAACGAAGAAATTGCTGTTGAAATTAATGTCTCTCAGCAAGAAGAGGATTTATCAGACTTAACGGATGTTACAAATGCCCCAATCGTAAAGATGGTCAACATGATCCTTCAAAGGGCAGTTACAGAGAGGTCAAGTGATATACATATTGAGCCATATGAAGATTCTGTAGTGGTTCGATATAGAATAGACGGTAAGCTTATTGAAGTTATGAAGCACAACAAAAAGATTCAGCCAGCTTTAGTTGCTAGAATTAAGATTATTAGCTCACTGAATATTGCGGAAAAACGCATTCCCCAGGATGGAAGAGTTTCATTGTCTATCAATAAAAAGAATTATGATATGCGTGTATCCATTTTGCCAACATTATTTGGCGAAAAGGTAGTAATAAGAATAGCGGACAAGGAGTCCTTTAGTATCTCAAAGAAGCAGCTAGGCCTGTTTGATGATGATTTGGAAAAGTTTGATGAGATAATGTCAAATCCTCATGGAATAGTTCTTGTTACAGGACCTACAGGAAGTGGTAAGTCCACTACGTTATATACTGCTCTTAAGGAGCTGAGCAATTCCACCGTTAATATTATGACTGTTGAGGACCCGGTTGAATGTACTATAAAGGGTATTAATCAGGTACAGGTTAATAACAAGGCGGGACTAACCTTTGGTACTGCACTTAGAGCATTTCTAAGACAGGACCCAGACATAATAATGGTCGGTGAAATACGTGATGCTGAAACAGCAGAAATTGCTACAAGAGCCGCTATTACAGGCCACTTGGTACTAAGTACCCTACATACCAACGATGCTGCTAGTTCAATAACTAGAATAGTTGATATGGGTATAGAACCATTTATCATTTCGTCATCAATAGTAGGTGTTATAGCCCAACGTCTTGTAAGGCGCTTATGTCCAGAATGTAAAAAAGAGCAGGAGCTAGACCAAACTGAAAAAGATTTACTCAAGATTAAAGACAGCGAAAAAGTTACAGTATATAAGGCTTGTGGTTGTAGCGCATGTAATGATACAGGATATAAAGGCAGAATAGCAATTTACGAAATAATGAATATTACCAGGCAGCATAGAGAGCTTATAGCAAAGAATGTTGCTCCAGGCGAACTTAAGGATTTTGCAGTTAGTATGGGTATGAATACCTTAAGAGATAGCTGTGCAAGGGTAGTTAAGAACGGAACAACTAGCATTGATGAAATGCTTAGAGTTACATATAGTAAGTATTAAAATAATTTATTGGGGTTGTAGATATGAATTTAATAGAGATTTTGCAGCAAGCCATTGAACGTAAAGCATCAGACGTGCATATTACAACCGGTATTCCAATTGTATATAGGATTTATGGTGAATTAGAATACAGAGATGAATATGTACTTACCAAAGATGATTGCGAAGATCTTGCAAAGCAATGTCTAAATGAAAAGGATTTTGATAGATTCAATAGTACTGGGGAGCTGGATACCTCATATTCTGTTTCTGGAATGGCTAGGTTTAGGGTTAACTTATTTAAGCAACGTGACTCTATAGCTACGGCATACCGTACAATACCTTTTCAAACACCAAAGCTGGAGGAGTTAGGACTTCCTGAAATTTGTCCGCAGTTAGCTACAAAACCAAGGGGCCTTGTGCTTGTAACCGGACCAACTGGAAGCGGGAAATCTACTACACTAGCCTCAATGATAGATTTTGTTAATAGCAATACAAAGAACCATATAATAACAATTGAAGACCCAATAGAATATATACACAGGCACAAGAAAAGCGTTGTAAACCAAAGAGAAGTTGGGCGCGACACAGAGAGTTATTCAAAAGCCTTAAGATCAGCATTAAGAGAAGATCCTGATGTTATTCTAATAGGAGAAATGAGAGATCTAGAAACAATATCAACAGCTTTGACTGCTGCAGAAACAGGGCATTTGGTTTTTTCAACACTACATACTGTTGGTGCAGCAAAGACAATAGACAGAATAATTGATGTGTTTCCACCTTATCAACAACCACAGGTAAGGAATCAGTTATCAACTATATTGCAAGGAATTATTTCTCAGCAATTAATAAAAAAAGCTGATGGTTCAGGTAGAGTAGTTGCAACCGAGGTGCTTACAGCAACACCAGCTGTATCAAACCTTATCCGTGAAAGTAAAATTCCTCAGATAAACAGTTGTATCTACAATGGCGCACAATACGGAATGCATTCAATGGATACAAGCCTGTCAAAGCTTTTTAAGCAGGGGAAAATAAATTACGAAGCAGCCTGCTCGTACGCTGTTGATCCAGAGAACTTAAGGAAATTACTTATATAAATTGTAGTTGTTTTATATCAAATAGGGCTGTCAGGGAGGGTATTATGGCATTTTCTTTTATGAATAATAGTTTTCTTAGTATTGATATTGGGTTTAGATTAATCAAAATACATCAGATTAAGAAGAAAGACGATAACTTAATTGAGATTGTCAATTTTGGAATTGGCAATACGCCAAAGGATTGCATTAAGAATGGAGCAATAAAAGATAAAGCTAAGGTTATTGACGAAATAAGGAGAGTTATGCAAGAGAATAACCTCAATGCTAAGGAAGCTAAGATTGTTATGTCAGGAACAAATATTATCACTAGAATAATAATGCTTGATAATGTTAGCGAATCTGAAATCAGTGACATGGTGTATGAGGAAATAGAAAGCTTCATGCCTATTAACCTAGATGAACATAGTATTGACTTCAAGGTGCTTGAGCATATTAACAAGGGCGGTAAAGACATGATAAGAGTGTTTGTTACAGCAGTTAATAAAGCCATCATAGACAGCTATGTAGACATTCTCAAAGCACTTAACCTTAAGCCTATTTCAGTAGATACTCCTGCTAATAGTATATCAAAGCTATTTAACAAGGATATTACTATTAAGCAGCAGACGAATAACAATGCAAGTCTTACTAGAAAAAAGGATTATAGTCTTGACTCAGGAACTATAGCTGTGCTTGACTTCGGTTCTGAAACAACCATAGTAAATATTATAAAGAATAAGGTTCTAGAGTTTAATAGAGTAATTCTTATTGGTAGTACAAATATAGATAAATCTATTTACGATAGAATAATTGTTGATAAAACAAAGATTGATCTTGCTGAAAAATATAAAAAGCAATATGGAATTGTGTCAAAGAGGGATATAAACAATGACATGGAATGGAACTGCAGTGAGGCTGCAAAGGTTGTGGTTAATGATATTGTCAGAAATATAAATACCTGCTTTGACTTTTACATAGCAAGATGTGGTGGAGAGAAGATTAGCAAGATATTAATTACAGGTGGGGGTTCTCAATTGGTAGGTCTTAGAGAGTATCTTGAGGAGGTTTTCAAGCTACCTTGTTTTACTATCAACTCTCTAGAAATAGCGGGCGTAGAATTTTATAAGAACCTTGATAACACTAGAATCAATTATCTTGGTAATGCAATAGGTATCGCGCTGTAATTAAATTTTCAATCTACGAATAGGTGAGTATAAGTATGCCATTATATGATTTTAAAGCCAGAGCAGAGGATAATAGAATAATTTCAGGGCGAACCAATTTTAGTAGCCGTGAGCAACTATCAGAACAGTTGCGTGAGAAGGGCTTTGAGTTAGTAGAGGCAAAAGAAATAAATGCATTGACAGACATTACACAGATACCAATTTTTAAAAAAAGGGTATCTGTAAAAGACTTAGCGATATTTTGCAGACAGTTTGCAATTATTTTACAAGCAGGTGTTCCAATAGCAACTGCTATAGATATTTTGAAGGAACAAACGGTAAATCCCACATTAAAGCAGTGCATTGGCGATATATATGATGATATTCAAAAGGGTGTTGCGCTATCAGTAGCTATGAAGCAGCATAGCGTTTTTCCAGAAATTCTAATATACATGGTGGAATCTGGTGAAATAAGCGGTATGTTGGATAAGTCGTTTTCGACCATGGCTATTCACTTTGAAAAGGAGAATAAGCTTAGACACAAGATTAAAGGTGCTTTGACGTATCCAATTGTGGTCTTGATAGTAGCAGTTCTTGTAATAATGGTACTTATGGTAAAGGTTGTACCGTCTTTTGCAGATATTTTAACTGGGTATGGTGCAAATATGCCAGTATTTACTGTAATACTAATAAATATAAGTAGTGTATTCCAACGTCTCTGGTGGTTAATGGTTCTTATTATGATAGGAATAGCTGTGGGTACCAAGTATTTTAAAAAATCAGATACCGGAAGAAGAGTCTTTGGAAGATTGGCTATATCTTTACCAATCTTAAAAGGAGTAACAAAAAATATTGTTACCGCTCGCTTTGCTAGGACGATGGCTTCTCTATTAGCATCAGGGGTACTAATAATGCAAAGCTTAGAGGTAGTACAAAAACTACTCGGAAATGCAATCATAGAAGAGAGATTGCAAGAGGTTATTGATGATATAAAGCAGGGAAAAGGGCTCTCTCAACCATTAACTGACATGAAGTACTTCCCTCAGATGCTGGTTTCAATGGTTAAAATAGGGGAGGAGTCAGGTAATCTGGATTATTCCTTTGATAAAGCTGCGGACTTTTATGATGAAGAGGTTGAGACTTCGGTTCAACAGCTTACCTCATTGATAGAACCATTGATAATTATTGTTTTGGCCTTTGTAGTTGCCTTTGTAATTTTGAGTATACTTTATCCAATGCTTAGCATCTATCAAACGATGACAGTGTAAAACTTTAAATACTACATAAGGATAATATAAGGAATAGATTTTTCCTTGACACTTTGATATAAGTGTTGAGTTATATATTTACAGGTATCAAAACAGAGGAAAAATAAATAAATATTATTACCCAATATTTTCAGAGAGGGAGGATGCAAAATGGGTGGACTAACAGTAAAAAATGAGCAACAAATAAAGGGAGGTGTAAAAATGAAAAAGCTCAAAAACGAAAAAGGTTTCTCTTTGGTTGAATTGTTAATAGTAATAGCTATTATGGGTGTTTTAGCAGTAATTGCGTTTAATATGTTTGGCGGAGTTTTGCAGGGAAGCAAAAAGTCAGCTGACGCTCAGCAGGGAAAACAGATAGAAAAGGCTTTACTTACATACTGTATTGAGTCAAGTGACTGGGACCTAAATGGAACTACGTCTGGAGGGGCGGCAACTCTTAAGTCAGTAAATACTGACCAGCTTATAATAGCTTTAACTAGCGGTATATCATACTCAAGCATAGGATATGGCCCATATATTAGCTTGAAAGATCCAGCTAAACTAATAACCGATGATATAAACAAATCTATTTATACTCCTCAGTGGAATACCAGTAATGGGGGATTGTATTTGGGATACCAGATTGATGTTTGGCCTCAAAAGCAGACTGTAGTTGTAGTACCAACCACGGGTGCATTAGGTCATGCTACAGTACATCCTTAAGAGTAAATTATATTTATATTGTTATGATAATCCTCCGACCACTGTAGTGGTTGGAGGATTAATCAGCACTTAAAACATAGAAACCTTATTAATGTGAAAGTTGGGGTAGGATTGAATAAAGCTAACAAAGGGTATGCACTAGTAGAGGTTATTATCACTCTTGCCATTATTGTTATTATTATACCTATGGTACTCCAGCTATTAACCTTTGGGCAAGAGACATTTAAGTATACAACAAATTATATTGAACAGCAGTATGTAGTTACAAATACTATACAACAGATAAGAGGAGACATCCAAGCTGCTGCTTCTGTTGAGGTGGTTACCTCTTCAACAATAAAACTAGGCTACTATAGTGCGGGGTCTAGGGT
>JAEZFR010000424.1 GCA_023417285.1 Bacillota bacterium | reverse complement strand
ATTATATGCAATTCATCTCCTCTACCTATATACGCTGCAAAATACTGAGGTACGCTAAGCATAAATATCCAAAAAATTGTTGTAAATAGTATTCCAGCGATTGGGTCTGCTATTCGAATCTTTGCTTTTTGTTTTGGTAGTTCAGGAAGTTTTGAAATATCCCATTTTGACTGCTCAGGAGCTTCATCTTTGAAATTACGTTCTGCAATCACATAGCCTATTGTTATCCAAGCAGCTGTTTGGGTCATAGCTGATACGACTGATGCAAGATACTCCCCTACAATACTTGCTCCAACAACTTCATTACTAAAGGCAGTTGAGAAAAAAAAGGCAATAGAGATTCCTAAGAAAACACATGGAAGTACAATTTTTATTGTCAACAAATACCTATCATAATATCCAGGGCCTATCAGATACCTCTTCCCACCCCTGTAGTTTTGAGCCAACAAGGTAGGATCACCTAGTTTTTTGAGTACTTGGCTAACCTGCTCCTCATAGGAAAGATTACTATCCATTTCGCCTATCATATCATCGATAAGGGTTCTGAGTTCCAATTCAATATCTGCTCTCTGCTTTTCAGGCAAACTTCTTGTTACAGCATAAATGTACCTATTAATCAAATCCATAATTATCGCTCCTTTAATAATTCGTCCATGGTTTTGGACATTTCAAGCCATTGCTCACTAAGCTGCTTGTAAATAGTCCTTCCAAAATCACTTAGCTCATAATACTTTCGAGGTTTTGTTGAATTAACATCCCAGTTACTAACAAGTAAGTTTTGCTTTTCAAGTCTTCTCAACAAAGGATATAAAGTCCCGGCATCGATTGATATATTCTTTTCCTCTAGCAGGGTTATCAAGGAATATCCGTATTGTGGCTCATTTAGCTGACTTAAAACACTGAGAATAATTGTTCCTCTTCTGAGTTCTAATACTAAACTATTTAGTAGTTCATTTTCTTTATCGTTTATATTATATTCCATAGCCTACCTCCTAAAATAATTATACTGTATGCCACACACTATTGTCAATATAATAATAATAAGATTTATTTATTATTATATCCGTATTAAGGTAATTTATTAAAATTAGTCTGTTTGCCATTTTAGAGTATTTTAAATTAGTACTTTTTCAAAACAAAAAGTCCTTTCCATTAGAAATAGGACTTATATAATTCCTGTATAATATAAAAAGTCCTTTCCATCTAGGAAGGACTTTTAAATAATAAACTATGTCATTATTAGCAATGATAAACTATTTTTATTTATGAGTACCAAGAGGCTATTTCTATAATTGGAACCTGGCTTTAATCATTTCCACCAACAGGCTTGCTGTACCATTGACTCCAAGAACGCTGCTATCTATCATAATATGTTTGTGCCTGTAATCCTCATGTGAGTATCCAGCATAATATTTATAGTATTGGTCTCTAGCCTTGTCAACTTCAGCCATCATGCGCTCTGCCTGTGAGGGCTCCATATTAAGTATATTGACGCAATTGTTGAATCTGAATTCCTTTGGAGCATAAATAAATATGTTCAGGCAATTTTTGTGGTCCTTCAGTATATAATCTGCGCACCTGCCAACTATAATGCATGATTCCTTGTCAGCGAGGTCAAGTATTATCTGCCTCTGAACATTAAAAATCTTGTTGCGTGTTTCCTGAGAGGAATCCCCTAGAGGAAACATTCTGTCAAAAAAGCTTGGTTTGTTATCTGTTTCTTCATTATTACAAACAGTGGATATGGGTAAATCCAGCTTTTTGGAAGTGGCCTCCACTATATCCCTGTCATAGTATTCAATCTTGAGTGATTGAGACACTTCTCTTGCAATGGTTCTTCCCATGCTTCCGAATTGTCTGTTAATAGTTACACAATACTTATTCATGCGTTATTATCTCCCACTATTCTTGCCAGGAAATTTTTGGTCCTCTGGTGCTTTGGGTTAGTAAATATGTCTTCTGGGCTTCCTTCCTCTACAATGTAACCGTCCGCCATAAAAATGACCCTGTCACACACCTCTCTTGCAAAGCTCATTTCATGTGTAACAACAATCATAGTCATACCATCATTTGCAAGCTTTCTCATTACTGCAAGAACATCTCCCACAAGCTCAGGGTCTAATGCTGACGTTGGTTCGTCAAACAGCAGTACCTTTGGTTCCATGGCAAGAGCCCGAGCAATAGCCACTCTTTGCTGCTGACCGCCTGATAAAGTTGATGGCTTTGAATCTGCCTTATCCAATAAACCGACTTTCTCAAGCAGCTCCAACGCCTTTATATGGGCCTCATGTTTGTTCTTCTTTTTTGTAAGCACTGGTGCAAGAGTTATATTCTTGATAACACTTTTCATGGGAAAAAGATTAAAGCGTTGAAATACCATGCCAACTTCTTGACGATATATTCTTAAATCGTGTTTCTTCTCTTTGATGCTTTTTCCTTTATATAAAATGTTTCCTCTCCATTGCGTTTCAAGCTGGTTAATGCACCTGAGCAGCGTACTTTTTCCAGAGCCAGATGGGCCGATAACACAGATAACTTCACCCTCTGAAATCTGTAAATTTATATCTTTAAGAACTTCCAAATCCCCGAAATTCTTTGACAGATTTTCTACCTTTATCATTTCGTTCAACCTTTTATCCTCCTTTCAACCTGCTTCTGAATGAGAATCAGGGCTGAAATAATGACCATATAGAACACCGCGCCCGCCGTATATGCCTGGATTGTATTAAAAGTCACAGCGGCATAATTCTGAATTTGCTTGGTGATTTCATTGACCACGATAACCGAAAGTATAGCTGTATCCTTAACTGTAATAATGAACTGATTGAATAACGCCGGAAGCATTGAACGAAAAGCAGGTGGTACTACAAGGTGGCATAGCGTTTGAAATGGTGAAAGCCCCAATGACAAGCCCGCTTCCTTCTGACCTGGATCAATACCCTCAAGTGCTCCTCTAACAATCTCAGCTATAAAGGCACCAGCGTTCAAAGAAATAACAATAACACCCGCAACATTACTACTTAAGTCAATTCCTGTTAATTTTGGAATTACAAAATACACATATAAGGCTTGCACAATCAATGGAGTAGATCTTATAATCCAAATATAAACATTCGCAATGGACTTTGCAATTTTGCTTTTGCATTGCAAAGCAAATCCAGAGACGCAACCTATTAAAAATCCAAACAAAATACCTAAAATTGAAATGACCAGAGTGACCTTAAATCCTTCAACAAGCATAGGAATAAGCACCTCTAGGAAACCTAAATCCATAATTTCCTCCATTCATAAATGCAACATATAATAAAATGCTTCTAACATGGATATGGGGATGCCTTTTGGCATCCCATATGAAGTAGTTTTAATAAG
>JAEZFR010000414.1 GCA_023417285.1 Bacillota bacterium | reverse complement strand
TCAGCTTCATTAAATACTTCCAGCGTTTTGAAAATAAAGTCACGATTTTCTATCATCTCATAGTTCTTTTCTTCAAATCCCAGCAAATCTTGAAGGTCTGATTCATTCTCCTGCGAAATATTCTGGTCTAATGATCTGATAAGATTAGTACTACCAGCTTCAATTACTTCAAGAACCGTTTCTTCACTAACACCCATGTACTCCGCTAGCTCATTAACTCTGGGAGCCCTATTTAACTGCTGTGAAAGGCTTTCTCTCGCTAAATTAAGCGACTGCCTTATTTCATATAATCTTCGTGGTATTTTAATAGTAGAACTCTTGTCTCTAAAAAACCTCTTAATTTCTCCTAAAATTGTCGGTGTGGCAAAGCTAACAAATTTTACACCCTTTTGGATTTCAAACCTATCAGCAGCCTTTATAAGTGCTATACAAGCAACCTGATATATGTCCTCATACTCAACCCCCTTATTTATAAACTTTCTAGAAAGGAATTCAGCAAGGCCTATATATTTCGCTACTATTTCATTTCTATAAACAACATCTTTTGTCTTCTGATAATTTAAAAATAATGCTTCTTCTTGTGAAATCTCATTATTTGTATCATTCAAGTATTCAATATTGTCCATAGCCTATACCCCAATCTTTTTGGAAATAACTATAGAAGAGTTGTCATTGCATAATTCAACAGTGTCCATTAGTGCTCTAATAATATAAAGTCCATATTCTTCTCCTATATTTTCACAAAGACATCTTAGTGGGGCACCAATACCCTCAAATACTACAACTAATTCACCCTCATGAAGTTCAAAGGTTATTTTGTATCTAAGTAAATCTTCCTTCATCTTTGACAGGAGCAAGTTACATACTTCAGCTACCGATACCTTAATGTCCTCAATTTGATCAATATCGAAGCCCAGTCTGCTTGCTACACTAGACGCTGTCAACCTTATGGTACTAACATATTCACTTTTTGCGGGCAATTCCAAAACCACGCTATCGTTAATTCGGCTCATAAAAACCTCCAAATATAAGATTAATGGATACTAAAAACAGGTACACAATTAATAATGTGTACCCAGTATCTTTAGATTGAATTATTCAATTATAAATAACTTATCAAGGCCAGTAATATTAAATAACTTTTTAATATTATCCTTTAAGTTACTGATATAAATATTGTTATTCTCTTTTTTTACTTCTTTCAGAGCTCCAACAAGAATGCCAAGACCAGTACTGTCAATATAATTTAACTCAGTACAGTCCACGTATAGGTTCTCTTTGAGATTTGAAATTATTTCATTAAGTTTTGTCTTAAACTGTTGTTGAGAATGAATATCTATCTCCCCACATACAGTGACTGTAGCTTTCCCTTCAATATTATTGAAGGAGATATTTAGACTGTCCATAATCTACCCCCAGTACTTCTAATCTACTTTTATACTACACCATTCTATGAATTACTTATTATAATTAACAAAAAACTCCACCAGTTTATCAACTAGTTCCTTATTATGTGGCACAGCCCTTACAACCAGTATCTTCTCAGGTCCAATAACATTCTCTATACCCTTAAATACCTCACTATCCGAAATGTCTATTCCGTAGAGCTTTGGTTCACTATCAATATAGCTCTTAGGTTTTCTAGTAATATTGTCTTCTGGTGTTTCCCATTCATCAACAACTCTTTCCTTAAGACCTTCACTCTTAGTAATATCTAAGTTATATTTCTTTACATATTCGTCTAAATTCATAAACGCACCATTTGGCACAAAAAAATCATACGCATATTTATTTACAATGAAAACATCTATATCAGAAGCTAAAAGTATAATCTGGGCTTTTTGCATATAAGCATATTCTTGTCCCGTACTAAAGTTATCAGTTAACATTGAAGAGTCGAACTGTATTTCCTTCAATTCAGGAATCTTCTCTGTGATTCGCTCCTTTAACTTATCAAAGTCATCTTGATATACTTCACCCATCAATCCAATCTGTACATCTGGTTCTACCTTTGTAATAATCTCCTTAGCCACAAAAAATACTGCGATTATGGCTAAGAGAATAGCAATTATATGATACTTATGGTAATAAAAGAAATTACTAACCTTTCCTCTATCCAATCCAACCTTTTCTAATGCCTTATCAGTTGAAGTTTCTTTTCTTTGTACAACTGGTACATTAACTTCATAACCCATTAAAATCCTATAGGCGTCTGTTTGGTCTTTAAAGGTTTGTTCAGCCTCTTCATCGAGGATTCCATCACTTTTCATGGCCTTATATTTTTTCAGAATTATATCGTATCTCTTTTCTAAGTCATTCTTGGTTGCGTTCGTAGAAATACCCAAAATATCTGCCGCCTGTTTAAGTGTATACCTCATCCAATACACTCCTTTCATTGTGGCAATGGAACAAAAAGTTTAGTCCTTTGGTTTCATTTTGGCATGGAACAAAAAGTTTAGTCCTTTGGTTTCATTGTAGGGAATAACAATATATCTCTAATAGATGCTGAATCAGTTAACAAAATAATCAATCTATCAACACCTATACCCAATCCTCCTG
>JAEZFR010000378.1 GCA_023417285.1 Bacillota bacterium | reverse complement strand
GTATATGGTTTACTGCTTATCATATTATTTAACTTCAAACATTGCCTTCACCGGTTCTCTACCTATAAGCTTAGTACTTACGCTATCAGGCTGTGAACCCCCTACAAACACAGTGAATTCCCCGTTTTCAACATATTGCTTGCCCTGCTCGTCCACTATTGACATGGATGGTGCAGAAATCATGAATTCAACAGTCTTCTTTTCACCCTTTGAAAGCGCTACTCTCTTAAAACCACACAAGCTATGATGCGGTACCCGAACAGATGCTTCCATATCCTTTATATAGACCTGTACTACTTCTTCAGCATCAAAACTTCCGGTGTTTTCGACATCAACACCTAATGAAACTGTCTCACCATTTGTGATAGTACTGCTTGACAAGCGAATATTTGAGTACTCAAAGTTTGTATAGGACAATCCAAATCCAAATGGATATAAGGCATCTCCCTTTATAAACTTATAGGTTCTTCCATCCATTGAGTAATCCTTGAAATCAGGTAATTCTTCCGTTGACTTGTAGAAGGTAACAGGCAGTTTACCTGATGGCGAGTAATCCCCAAACAAAAGCTCAGCAAACGCAGCGCCACCCTTTGAACCAGGGTACCAGCACTGTATAATTGCTCCAGCATGCTCGGCAGCCTCATTAATAGTAAGCGAACTTCCTGACAAAATTGCTACAACAGTAGGCTTTCCAATCTTTAACACAGCTTCTAGCAACTTCTGCTGTGACTGCGGGAGGTTTAAGTCCTTTTTGTCTCCGCCAGCATCAAGTACTACTGTTCCCTGGTCATTTTGCTCGCCCTCAATAGAAGCATCAAGTCCAAGACATAGCACTACTACATCGCTTCTCTCTGCAATTGAGATTGCTTCACCAAGTCGGTCGTCCGGCAGAGCAAGGTCCTCGACTCTATTCATGTGGAGATGGCAACCATCCGAGTACCATACCCTTGTATCCTCAGATACTCTTTCACGAATACCCTCTAACAGCGTTACATAATGGGAGGCAGTTCCGCTGTAATTTGCCTTTAGAGCAATTTCACTGTTTGCATTTGGTCCGATTACTGCAATGTTCTTTATCTCTTTTTCATCAAGAGGAAGTAATCCATCGTTCTTTAAAAGAACCATTGATTTTCTTGCTGCTTCCTTTGACACATCATTATGTTCCTTGCAATCATTTAACTCATAAGGAATATTATCAAACTCACAATCATCATCAAACATTCCGAGCTTCATTCTTGTAGTCATAAGTCTAACAGCCGCACGGTGAAGGGCTTCTTCTGTGATAAGTCCTTCTTGCAATGCAATCAGAAGCTGTAAATAAGTATTACCACAGTTTAGGTCACAACCATTTTTGAGTGCCATAGCTGCAGATTCTGGAGCAGTCTTTGTTACGCCATGGTTTTCATGGAAATCCTTGATTGCCCAGCAGTCAGATACAACATGTCCCTTGAATCCCCATGTATCCCTCAATATATCCTGCAGCAGCGTCTTACTTCCGCAGCAGGGTTCGCCGTTTGTCCTGTTGTAAGCCCCCATTACTGCTTCAACATCCGCCTCTTGAACAAGTGCCTTAAAAGCTGGAAGATATGTCTCATGCATATCCTTTTGTGATGCAACAGCATCAAAATAATGCCTATCCTCCTCCGGACCACTATGAACCGCAAAGTGCTTTGCACATGCAGCTGTCTTCATATATTTTCCGTCACCTTGCAAGCCCTTTACAAATGCAACACCCAACCTGGATGTAAGGTATGTATCTTCTCCATAGGTTTCATGTCCTCTTCCCCATCTTGGGTCTCTGAATATATTTATATTTGGAGACCAGAAGGTTAGGCCCTTATATATATCTCTATCATTCTTCTTTACATTCTCATTGTATTTTGCTCTTCCTTCGGTAGCTATTACATCAGCTATTTTCTGAATGTACTCATCATCAAATATAGCAGCTAATGCTATTGCCTGTGGGAAAACAGTTGCAGTACCTGCTCTTGCCACTCCGTGAAGCGCTTCATTCCACCAGTTATAGCGTGGTACTCCCAATCTCTCAATAGCTGGTGCATCATAGCGAAGCTGTGATGCCTTTTCCTCAACAGTCATTCGGGATACAAGATCCTCTGCTCTTTCTTTGAAAGAGTAACTATTGTCTTTATAAATCGGCCTCTCCATATGTACCTCCCTTGATATACTTTTTGTAATATCCCTGCTTTGCAGCAACTTTGCTACACCTATTTTTGCAGTCTCTAATACATCTATTTGTGCTATCACTCTGCAGTACACCTATTTAGCAATCACTCTCTAATACATCTATTTGTGCTATCACTCTGCATTACACCTATTTCTGCTATTACTCTGCATTACATCTATTTCTGCTATCACTCTGCATTACATCTATTTCTGCTATTACTCTGCATTACATCTATTTCTGCTATCACTTTAAAGCACTCTAATTTATCCATCACATTACAATACCGCTAAATATATAATAACATGTTTTTACACCTTATTAAAATACTTTTTTAAAAGTTATTTATGAATATTGACAAATGAAATCCTCTCGCTGCTTCCAATAATCATTGATTAAAAAAGACCTCCATATTTATGGAAGTCTTTTTTCTGCTAAAAACTTATGATACCTCATCAAGTTCTCTACGGTCAAATATAAATCCTGCTCTGCTCTTAGCTTTGCCTTCTCATATGGAACAGCTACACGATTAATGCTGAATACCCCTTTTATACCTTCATCATATATAGCGTCAACCCCGTCTCCTATATCACCTACAACCGCAATTACAGGAGCACCAGCTTTGTTTGCTCTTCTGAGCACACCCGATATTACCTTTCCACGCAAGGATTGGGTATCCAGTTTTCCTTCTCCCGTGATAACAAGGTCTGCATTCTTTGCCAGGTTATTAAAATCTACAGTATCAAGAACAACATCAATCCCCATCTTGATTTGTGCATTGAAGAAGGCCTGTACTCCAAAGCCCATTCCTCCAGCAGCACCTGCACCACCAATTTTGCTAAGGTCTCTTCCGATAGTATCTTCTACAACCCTTGACAAGTGCCATAGACCATTGTCAAGTCGATGTACCATCTCGGGGTCAGCACCCTTTTGGGGCCCAAACACGGCTGCAGCTCCGTTTTCACCGCACAATGGATTGTCTACATCACACATTGCCAGCACTGGGATTGTGGACAGCCTGCCGTCCACCCCTGATAGGTCAAAACTATGAATGTTTTTGAGATTCTCTCCTATTGGAACAAAGGGCTGTCCCTCAAAATCCCTGAACACTACGCCGAGAGCTGCAGCAGCTCCGCACCCTCCATCATTTGTAGCACTGCCACCCAGTCCAATAATAATCTTTTTGCACCCCATATCCAAGGCATGCTTGATTAGCTGGCCAACCCCAAAGGTGGTTGTTCGCTCAGGATTCCTTATGTTCCCTACCATGGGTAATCCACATGCTACTGCCATCTCAATTACAGCCGTACCATCAGATAACAGGCCAAAGAAGCTATTTATATCCAAGAAAAATGGGCCTTTAACTTTTACCTCCACCTTTTTCCCACCTAGACCTGACAGAAACGCGTCAACACTTCCTTCTCCCCCGTCTGCAACAGGGATTGAGATAACCTCGGTTTCCGGGAATACCTTCACAATAGCACTTTTCATAATACTACAAATTTCTTCTGAAGACATGGTCCCCTTAAAAGAATCAGACACCAGTAGAATTTTTTTCATGCTTCCCCCATTTTTGCACCTAATCCGCCATATTGAGACCATCAAAAGTGTCCCAACTTGACTTACCGTTTACATTTATGTTATTTGTTATTTTGAACCCTAAAAAACAACTAGTTATGCCTTAAAACATTTCGTATAATCCCTCCAAATTTAGCTTGAATATATTAATCTATGTTTCAACATTTGGGGGTATTATCTAGCTTCTAATGATATTAACATAATTATAAATATAAATATAAATATAAATATAAATATAAATATAAATATAAATATAAATATAAATA
>JAEZFR010000462.1 GCA_023417285.1 Bacillota bacterium | reverse complement strand
ACAAAATTATGTTATCCACCTTAATCTTTTTTTGTAATACTTTCATATTCACATTCATAATATAGCCTCCACGTATTAATAAGGTTAAATTCACATATTTGAATTTAACCTTATAATACTACTTTTACAGAACATATTCAATATAAAAATTTAAAGTAGTACTTTAAATTTTTATGCTTTGGCTTGTATTCAGATGTGAGCCGTGATGAGGTGGAAAGTAGAATAGTTAAGACCACATTCACCTATAAGTCTATTATTTGATTTTAATATTATTGCAAATCTAAAAATTTTTCTTGGTCGCTCCATAATATTTCCTCCTTAATGCGTTAAAATATAGTGAATTTACTTATATAAGCATTATAAACTAGATTAATAACGCCTCATTTATCATTGGTTTAACCATATAGGGCTGTGGTGGCTCGTGGAAAGCACCCATAATACGGACTGGAATACGTCGGAACGTGCCTTTATCTTCAGGTCTATCCATTAAAACAAGTGAGTGTATGTTTTTGATAGCATATTCTGAAAGCTCTACTTTATCGCTTACAAGGTTCTCTACATATTGAAAGGCATCACGATGCCCAATAATTGAACCGACCCCTAAAAGTTAGACCTTAAATCTAACGATTGGAGGTTGGTTTTTTATTGTCAAAATATGGCTTTGAATTTAAAAAGAAAGTAATTGAATCTTATCAGCGTGGTGAAGGTGGTTATTCTTATCTTGCGGGAAAGTATGGTGTTAAGAATAGGAGACAGGTTTTAAATTGGGTTCACTATTATGAAAAATTTGGTGATGAAGGGTTAATGCGTTCAAGAAAAAATGATAGCTATACTTTTGAATACAAGCTTCATGTGGTAGAGTTATATCTATCAAGTGAAGTCTCGTATCAGGAGTTAGCACTTTCTGAAGGCATTAACAATAATGCTCTGCTTGCAAAGTGGGTAAATGATTTCCGTATAGCGGGTCCTGATGCATTGAGACCAAAGAAGAAGGGACGAAAGAAATCATTGGACTCATCTAATAAAAAGAAAGATATAACATTACGCGAGGCAGCTCCGGTTGATACCAGTGCAGAGCGTGTTAAGCAGCTTGAAGATGAGCTGCTCAAACTTAGAATAGAAAATGCCTATTTAAAAGAACTGAGGAGACTGCGTTTAGAGGAGAAAGCTCTTCTGAAAAAACAGCGAGAATCGTCCACAGCCTCCGAGGAGAGTTCAAATTAAAAGACATTCTCGCAGTTGTTGGTTTTCCTAAAGCAACATATATGTACTGGCAAAAACGCTTTGATAGAGCAAATCCAAATGAGGATCTTGAGCAAAGAATTCTTGAAATTAGAAAAGAAAACAAAGATTTTGGCTATCGTCGTATTTATGGAGAATTAAGAAAACAGGGACTTAGTGTAAACAAGAAACGTGTTCAACGGATTGTTCAGAAACTTGGTATTCAAGTTACTTCGTTTACCAGGAAAAGCCGAAAATACAGTTCCTATAAAGGAAAGGTAGGTAAGGTTGCTCCTAACAGAATTTACAGGAGATTTGAAACTCATATTCCACACCAAAAGATTACAACAGACACTTCGGAATTTAAGTATTATGATATAGATTACAAAGGACGAATGGTCATCAAGAAACTCTATCTGGATCCATTTATGGATATGTGTAATAGAGAAATAATCAGCTATGGTATTTCGCAACGACCATCTGCCGAGAATGTAATGAGTGCTTTAAATGAAGCCATAAAAATAACAAGCGATTGTAAATACAGGCGTACATTTCACTCAGATCAAGGATGGGCTTACCAGATGAAAGCTTATAATTATAAACTTAAAGAAAACAAAATCTTCCAAAGTATGTCTCGGAAAGGTAACTGCCATGATAATTCAGTAATGGAAAATTTCTTTGGAATAATGAAACAAGAGATGTATTATGGTACAGTATATTATAGTTACGAGCAACTGAAAGAAACAATAGACAAATACATAAGGTATTACAATGAGAAACGAATTAAAGAGAAACTAGGATGGATGAGTCCCGTAGAATACAGGCTCAGCCTTTTGGCTTCATAAAATTATTGCGTAGCAGTTAAAACTACTACGCAATAAAGTCTAACTTATGGGGGGCACATCAAATCTCTAAATGCTCTTTTATTAGTCGATTATTAAGCTATATCTCTAATTACACTTTCTTGCATTCAGAAGAAAGGTTAAAACGCTTTTTACATGGGGTGCTTGGAAAATTAAGTTCCGTAATGCTTGAATTCTATATTGCCAAAAACAGTCAGTACCGAAACATTGGAGACGACCCTGAATCCAGAAACAGTTAAAGAATTATTAATCGTGATAAGGATTGCCTGCATCCGGCAGTCCTTGTTTCATTTTTTACCAAGAAAAAAGACCCTCGAAGGTCTTAGGTTCAGATGTTAACTATTTACTAGGCTGCAATCGATATTTTGATAAAATAGCACAGCCTTTTCGATTTTACAAACAAGGCCTAGCAAATAATGCGAAAACCCCCGGCTGTGCCGGGAGTTCAAAAAAGCTTTAGCGTTCCATATAACAGGGAGCTCCAGACAGCGTCAAGAGTCAGGCACACTTATTGTACCTTGTCGCCCGGTGATCTCAAGTTTTATTGAAAAACGCAAAGCACTGCCATTGCAACAATCGCAGGAAGTGCCTGTTTCAATAAAATGGACTTGTTGGATGTAAGTGCTCCAAACACACCTGCTACAATTACACAGCCAAGGAAGAATGCGGCGATGTAAATATTCCATGGCGCGGTCTTGATAAACAGCGACCAGATCAGCCCTACGGTCAGAAAGACATTGTAAATCCCCTGATTGGCGGCCATTTCCTTCGTGCTGTTAATGAAGCTGACGCTCAAATGCGGAAACATTTTGGGGCCTCTGCTCGTCCAAGCGAAGATTTCCACCCAAGCGATAAACAGATGCTCCAATGCAATGATTCCCACAAAAATCATACTGGCAATTGACATTGTTTTTTCCTTTCATCATTTAATTCAATTTTCCGGCAAAGTCCCGCACTTCCTGCAGACGAGGAGAAGCAAGCATACTTCCCTTTTCAGCCATACCCGGAATTTTGATGATTCCTTTCATTTCCCACTTTAAGTAAGAGCTTATTGCCTTCAATTGTGCTTCCGCCGCGGCATACACATTGTCCGCCCCGGAATTGAGAAACATGGCAATGGAGCGAATATGAAAGCCCTTTTTTCCAAAGGCATACATCCGGTCAATAAAACATTTCGTCTGTGCGGAAACATCAAACCAATAAATCGGTGAAGCCAGCACCAGCATATCTGATCGGTCCAGCTCCTTCAAAATGTCGTTCATATCGTCCTTCTGCACGCAGACTCCATTATGTTCAAAACAATACTTGCAGTCAATGCAGGGATTTACCTTTAAGCAGCTGAGGTTCTTTACTGTTACCGCATGCCCCGCAACTCTTGCAGATTCGGCAAACACCTCCGCCATGATCTCCGTATTTCCGCTTTTTCGCGGGCTTCCCGTAACAACCAGAATATTCACAAAACATTCCCTCCATTTCTTAGTTGCCCCTTGCAGATGAACCCGAATATATAGTTCCGGGTTCATTCTTTCCACCGTTTCCACGATCGAAAAATCTGCATTTATAGAGCAATCTTCTCGTTAAGCCAGCGTCTGATATAAATGAACATCACCGGGCTTTTCCATATAATCCGCAAACCGTACCGCCGCTTCCTTAAAATGCTTTGAGGAAGCATGCCCATTTAAGGACTCCTGATTCTCCCATTCTTCCAGCATAGTCAGCATCTGTGGATTCTTCACATCCTGTAGCAGCTCGTAGCGGACACAACCGGCATCCTGTTCTCTGGTCGTCTGCACCAGCTGTTTTGCCAGCGTAATAAATTCCTCTACCTTATCGGCCTTGACATAATTATGAGCAACGATGTTGATCATTGTTATATTTCCTTTCTGTTACCATTTTTCGTAATGAACACGATCCGCCTGATAGCGGTCGACAAACTGATTTTTCTGTCCGTCCGGATAGCCGATGGAAATCAGGGCAAACGGGCGGATATTTTCGGGGAGTTCAAACAGTCTGCGAATATTCTCCACCACCAAATCAGCCGTAGCGACCCCGAACCATACACCGCCAAGTCCCAGATGAACGGCCTCCAGCAGCATGTTCTCCGCTGCAGCGCCCATATCCTGCTCCCAGCCGGTTGGTACCTTCATTTTGCTTTCATCTGCCAGAAGGACGAAAGTTACTGCTGAACCCGCAGCGGGCTTCGCAAAGGGAGAGGCTTCGGCAACCTTTCCCAGCTTTTCCTTGTCCTGTACTACAATAAACTCCCACTCCTGCTGGTTTGCGGCGGACGGAGCCTGCATCGCCGCCCGGAGTAGCTTATCGATTTTCTCCGGTTCTACCAACTGGCTGGTAAATTTTCGTATACTTCTTCTAGTAAATATTTCATTCATTAAAAATCATCTCCTATTGTTTATTGAATCGGATCGGCTTGTCAGATTTTTTAAGAGCTTTCCACTGATTTCGAGGAAGCGAACGGTTTCTTCTTCTGTCAGAATACCCTGATATCCATGATTCAGCCGGTTCCACGAAGCGATAATCTCATCCTGCTGTGCCCGGCCCTCCGGCGTCGCCTGCAGACGGACGTTTTTTCCCTCTGACTGCTTCTTCACGTAACCCTTTCGCTCCAGCTTGTCAATCAGACGGGTGATGGTGGAAGGCGTCAGGTGCAGCAGCTCTCCAACCTCTTTCTGCTGAAACTCCCCCTTCAGATTAACAATGTATAGCAACACCGCATGGCTGGGCGACAAGCCCGTTTTACTGAAAGCCTCATCCGCGAGCTTGCTCCACTCACGGGATAGCTTGGTCGTCGAAAAGAACAGGCATCCGTTGAGCTTGCAATCAAGATGATTTGTGTTCAGTTCTTCCTTCAAATTATCCACTCCTTTGTTTGTACATACAACTATAT
>JAEZFR010000366.1 GCA_023417285.1 Bacillota bacterium | reverse complement strand
CACTTACAGAACTCAAATCATCAAATACCAAGTGCATCCTCCTTTTGGTTGTTCGACTACCGAGCTATTTGCAGCACAAAAAAACACCTGCACGTATTGTTAGTTATGTGCAAGTGTTTTATTCATTTTTGAACTTTTCAATTACTTCACTATATTGCTCTAAAGCCTCCCTGCCCTTATCAGTGACAGTATACTGTCCATTTCCTTCTCTTGAAAACCAACCGTAATGATTAATATACATTATGCTCCTGCATTTGTCACTGTCTAGCCCATAGTCCCGCAAATCTGTTGCCTTTATAGATTCCTGCTTGTTTGCAATGTGAGCAATATATAGCGCCTGCTCCTTATAAGCTGTCATTATCTTTTTTCTGGTGGAACCCCCGGTATTAATATCACTGCTTCTATTAGAAAGCTCATTCATAAGGGCTTTACGTTTTTTCTTGGATTGGCGGATACTATTAGCCCGGTCAAATGGCTGCGGAGTTAATACCTCCTCAACATGATAGCTATTCCTTGCCTTAGAAACCACAAGTAGCCCTAACTCCAGCCTCCTTAGAAGGTGCAATATATTCTGCCACTTTCTTGTCCTTATAATTTTTTTGGGTTTGGGTATTGCTACATATACTATGTCCGATAGCTTTTGGCGTTGAGCTGCCTGAATCAGCAAATCAATAGTCAGACCACGCTTTAGTTCCACTACCACCAATTCATTTTCACGAATGCCGCATACATCGCAGCTGTTGACCTCTGCCTGTACGCTGTATCCACAATTTATGAGAAATTCTTTTACAGGCTGATAAAGCTCCTCTTCACTGGAAAAGTCCTTGTTCATGTTTGGTCTCCTTCTTTGTATATTATTTATTCTATCAAAGGGCACCATAGCCTGTCCATTTTAATGGGCTTATTAAGGTAGGTAATGAAATTCCGAGCACCATTTTAGACCAAAGACTAATAACAAGCTTCGTCATTCACTCTTTTATAGAGAAACGCATACAACGAGCCTGCTCTCTATGAGGGCAGGCTCAATTTACTCAGATTTGGTATGGCTCGCGCTATGTTAAATAATTATTACTTTTATCAATGCCTCAACTTAATAGAGTAGAATTTCTAGTTTGTCAAACTTAATATCTTCTCCAAAATGATCCTTGTTAAAAGAGGTCTTTCTATATAGTGCAAAATCAGTTGTGTTCTTCTTAAGCCAAATGGGCACCTCAACATCAAGCTGCTTGCATACTGAAATCAAGCATTCCTCAAGTTGTTCTCTGAAATCGGAGGTTGCACTTGAAGGCTCTGCAAAGGCTTCATTAATTGGTCTTCCGTCTTTAATTATTCTTCCATGTAGCTTCACTTTTGTAATCCTCCTTTTTCATTAATATGCTTCAATTATACTGTGCTTATAATAAAAACTCTACTATATAAATTTACAAAAATACTGTTAAAATTATAGCAGTATGTAAGAAATATAGTTTATCAGCAAGCATAAGTGTGCTGTCTGACTGCTTATTTTTTTAAGGATTATTGCTTTTGAAGCCACTGTTTTTGCAGCTTTCTGCTCTATGGCTTGTTGCTTTATAGCTTGCTTCTTTGTAACCTGCTGCTTTCGACATGTTGCTTTGTAGCCTACTGCCTTTCGACTTACTGCTTTGTAGCCTGCTGTTATGTTACTTATGCTCCTACAGCCAGCTGATTTTGCAACTTATGCTTCTTGAACTCAATGCTTTTGAAGCTTGTGCTCAACTGAGTCCACAAGCGCCTTCCAGCTGGCTTCAATAATATCTGTTGAAACGCCCACGGTTGACCAAACCTCTTCACCATCAGAGGATTCAATCAAAACTCTAACCTTAGACGCGGTAGCGGAACCAGAATCCAGTACTCTAACCTTGTAGTCTGTCAGCTTCATTTCTGAAAGCTTTGGATAGAATCTCTCAAGTGCCTTTCTAAGCGCCTTGTCAAGAGCATTAACAGGTCCGTCGCCCTCAGCTGCAGTAACTTCTGCTTGATCACCCACCATTATTTTTATCATCGCCGTTGAATTTACGCTATTTACTGTGGGTTCATTTACTATTACCTTAAATTCCTTTAGTTCAAAAAACGGCTCATATATCCCGAGCATTTTTCTGATCAACAACTCAAAGGAAGTTTCTGCCCCTTCGTATTGATAGCCTTCTAGCTCCAGCTCCTTCAATTTTTCAATAATTTGCCTTGTCTTTGGGGAATCCTTTGTAATAGTGCTATCAATCCTGTTTATAATGCTTACCACCGCACTTCTGCCCGCTACCTCCGACATAAGAATGTTTCTCTTGTTGCCTACTGTCTCAGGGTTAAACATCTCATATGCAGAGGTATTCTTGTTTACTGCATCCGAGTGCATTCCCGCCTTATGAGCAAAAGCGCAGCTACCGACAAAAGGTGCTCTTTCGTCGTGTATGATGTTTGCTATTTCGCTTACAAACCTAGCTGTTGAGGTTAGCATTTCCATGTTTTCTTCAGGAATACAGTTATAGCCCATTAATAGCTGCAGATTAGGTATAATTGTACAGAGGTTTGCATTTCCGCACCTTTCTCCAAAACCATTGATTGTGCCTTGCACCTGTACTGCACCCGATTCTACCGCTGCTATTGATGCTGCTACTGCCATTCCGTTATCATTGTGACAGTGTATACCAATATCACACTTTATTGACTGCTTTACAATTTCAGTTATACTTTTAATTTTTGATGGAAAGCTAGCCCCCTTTGTATCACAAAGGCAAATGCAGTCTGCCCCAGCCTTCTCAGCAACCCTTAATGTTTCCATCGCGTACTCCGGATTTGCATCATATCCATCAAAGAAGTGTTCTGCATCGTATACTACGCTCTTTCCATTATCCTTAAAATACTTGATTGTGTCATAAATCATTGCTAAATTCTCTTCGAGCGTTGTTTTTAAGATGTCGGACACCTGAAAATCCCATGCCTTACCAAACACGGCAATATCATTTGTATTGGCACTAAGTAGAGATTTAATATTTGCATCCTCAGCCACATCTATATTTGCCCTTCTAGTGGCACCAAATGCAATTACTTTTGATGTTTTTAGCTTCATCTTTGATACACGTTCAAAAAATTGCAAATCCTTTGGGTTTGAACCTGGATTTCCTGCCTCTATATAGTGAACACCTAGGCTGTCCAGCCTCTCAACTATTTTGAGTTTGTCCTCAACTGTAAATGATATTCCAAGAGCCTGAGCCCCATCTCTAAGTGTAGAATCGTAAATGATTAATTTTTTTGACATAGACCATACCTCCTTTAGCAATAATTAATGGTAAACATTCAATCTCAGCATTACCAACACTTCTGTAACACTCTAAAACTTATAAATTCCTATATTCTAAAAAAAGCAGCCCCAAAAGGGACTGCTTTTATAAAAGCGTCCCTTAGTTAGTAATTATGCCTTCTCCAATTTCACTAATAGATCTGTTAATAGCATTGAGGTATGCCTTAACACTTGCCTCAATAATATCTGTGCTTACACCCTTGCCCATAAATACACTTCCTCCACTAGCTACCTTTACTGTAACCTCACCTAATGCATCCTTACCCTCAGTAACTGCTCTAAGACCATAGTCCACAAGCTCTACCTTGACTCCTGTAGCACGTTCAATTGCATTGAATGCTGCGTCAACAGGTCCGTCTCCGGTAGCTGCCTCTGTAATAATCTCATCTTCTCTCTTAACGCTTACCGTAGATGTAGAAATCATCTTGTTGCCGCTGTTTATCTGGAAGCTGTCTATTGAGAATATTTCAGGAATAGAAATATTTTCTCCAACTAGCGCCTCAATATCCTTGTCAGTAACGACCTTCTTTTTGTCCGCTAAATCCTTGAATTTATCAAAAGCCTGGAGAATTTCATCCGGCGCAAGAACGTAGCCCATTTCCTTCAATCTATCCTCAAAAGCATGCTTACCCGAGAGCTTTCCGAGCACCATTCTGTTCTGTCCAACACCTACGGATTCAGGTGTCATTATTTCATAGGTGCTCTTTTCTGAAAGCACGCCATGCTGGTGTATGCCTGATTCATGGGCAAATGCGTTTGCACCTACAATTGCTTTGTTGGGCTGTACACTTACACCCGTGAGACTAGAAACAAGCCTGCTGGTTCTGTATATTTGAGTAGTATCAATGTTATGAGACAAATCGTAATAATCGCGTCTTGTGTTTATACCCATAATAATTTCTTCAATGGCTGCGTTTCCAGCCCTTTCCCCAAGACCATTAACGGTACATTCTACTTGGGAGGCTCCACTCTCTACAGCAGCTAAGGAATTTGCTACTGCCAAGCCAAGGTCATTATGACAATGGACACTTATCTCTGCCTTATCTATATTGGGTACATTTGAACGAATATTTCTTATAAGAGTACCAAATTCAATTGGTGTGGAATATCCAACGGTATCTGGGATATTAACAACAGTAGCTCCTGCATTAATAACCGCCTCAACTACCCTGTACAAAAATTCCGGCCTGGTTCTGCTTGCGTCTTCTGCAGAAAATTCAACGTCACTGCAATAGTTTTTAGCGTGCTTAACCATAGCTACCGCACGGTCCAGTACCTCTTGCTCACTCATTCTTAATTTGTATTTCATATGAATATCACTTGTTGCAATAAAAGTATGGATTCTTGGTGACTGAGCGTACTTTACCGCTTCCCATGCTCTATCTATATCCTTGTCAACAGCACGGCATAGGCTGGCAATGGTTGCATCCTTAATATTCTTCGCTAGCATTCTGATGGACTCAAAGTCTCCGGGCGAAGCAATTGCGAAACCACCCTCAATAACGTCCACTCCCAAGCGTACAAGCTGTTTGGCAATCTCCATTTTTTCGGGAAGGTTCAAATTAACCCCTGGTGTTTGTTCGCCATCTCTTAAGGTTGTGTCAAAAATTCTAATGTTTCTAGCCATAAACATACCCCCTACATTCTCACATTCATAATTGTCTAATCTGTCTAAAATAAAATAATTAAATAATTGGGCTTAAGCCCTTTCTCTCTTTTGAAATCTCTATATGTATTTTATCGCTTACTGCTACGGCCTCAGGAGACCAGTATTTCTGGCCTTCCGAGTGTCGCAAAACAGTGAAATGTTTATTTCTTAAGCCAACTCATCATCTTTCTAAGCTCAGCCCCTACAACTTCTACCTGATGTTCAGTCTCATTTCTTCTCATTGCCAAGAAATTCGCTCTTCCACCTGCATTGTTTTCTATAATCCAATTTGAAGCGAACTTGCCATCCTGAATTTCCTTGAGCACCTGCTTCATTTCTTTTCTTGTTTCATCTGTTATAATTCTCTTGCCTGTTACATAATCTCCGTACTCAGCAGTATCACTAATGGAATATCTCATGTATCCAAATCCGCCTTGATTGATTAGGTCAACAATGAGCTTCATTTCGTGCACACATTCAAAGTATGCTATTTCAGGTTGATAGCCTGCATTAACCAAAGTTTCAAAGCCTGCCTTCATCAGCTCTGTAACACCGCCGCAAAGAACTGCCTGTTCACCAAATAGGTCTGTTTCTGTCTCTTCACGGAATGAAGTTTCAAGTATACCTGCTCTGCCCGCACCAATTCCTTGAGCATATGCTAGAGCATAATCCTTTGCTTTTCCCGAAGCATCCTGGTGAATAGCTATCAACGCGGGTACGCCTCTTCCCTCTGTATACTGGCTTCTTACTGTGTGACCAGGTCCCTTTGGTGCAACCATAATTACATCTACATCCGCTGGTGGCACTATCAAGTTGTAAACGATATTAAAACCGTGAGCGAACATTATTACATCGCCTGATTTAAGGTTTGGAGCTATGCTCTCATCGTAAATAGCCTTCTGAGTTTGGTCTGGTGTAAGAATCATTATAAAATCTGCAGCCTTAGCAGCTTCAGCTGTATCCATTACCTTTAGTCCTGCAGCCTCAGCCTCTTTTCTCTTTGCTGATGTGCTTGTGAGACCAACTACTACATTAACTCCGCTATCCTTCAAGTTCTGCGCATGTGCGTGTCCCTGGCTTCCATACCCAATGATTGCTACCGTTTTACCCTCTAATAGCTTTAAATTACAATCGCTATCATAATACATCTTTGCCATACTTTTTACCCCCTAATTTATAAATGTCTAAAATTTATGTGTCTAATCTTCACTACCTACCTTAATGTGCTTGCTACCTCTTTCAATAGCTATGGTTCCAGTTCTTACAATTTCCTTTATTCCAAACTGTCTTAGCATATCCTCAAGAGCATTGACCTTCTGAACCCCACCGGATGCTTCAACTGTAAGAGTATTCTTTGATACATCCACTATATTTGCTCTAAAAACCTCAACCAGCTGAATAATTTCTCCTCTGGTTTCAGCATTTGCATTAACCTTAATAAGTGCTAGCTCTCTACTAACAGAATCATCTGGTTCAAGCTTTTTTATCTTGATCACATCTATGAGCTTGTTGAGTTGCTTACTCACTTGTTCTACAGTGTATTCGTCTCCGTCAACAACTATTGTCATTCTAGAAATGTCAGGATTCTCTGTCACTCCCACCGCAAGGCTATCGATATTGAACCCACGTCTGCTAAACAAGCCTGCTACTCTAGACAGAACCCCCGAATGATTTTCTACTAGTACGGAAAGAGTATGCTTCGCCATATTTTTTTCCTCCTTTTAATTGACCTTGACCTATTTATTACTATTAATTATATCTCACATTTTTAAGCTTTGCTTGTTAAGTTATACTGTATATTCCTCTGGATCAACAATGCACTCCAAAACATAAGTTTCATCATTTTCAAAGAACCTATCCAAGCACTCTTTTACTTCAGAATTGGTGGTAACTTTTTCAGCTTTAAACCCATACGCCTTTGCAAGTGCTACAAAGTCCGG
>JAEZFR010000312.1 GCA_023417285.1 Bacillota bacterium | reverse complement strand
GTCTTTTCACTACCAAGTATTATATTTTCCGTCACTGTGAAGTTATGCACCAGCTTAAAGTGTTGATGCACCATCCCTATCTTCAATTGGGTCGCCACGTTGGGGCTTGATATGATTACTTTTTGACCTCTTACCTTGATGACTCCGCTGTCCGGTTGATAAAGACCAAACAATATTGACATTAGCGTTGATTTGCCTGCACCATTCTCTCCAAGTAGAGCGTGAATACTTCCACGCTCTACTTGAAGGCAAATATCATCATTAGCAACAATCCCTGTGAACTCTTTTCTTACATTTTGCATCTCTATAATATAATCCATGGGCTGCAATCCTTTCACTGCTCTGTTACTTCCTCCAAGCCGATTCTACTCATTCTCTTGTATAACCATCTTTTTTAATATAGCTTTATTTGATATAATCTATTTTAAAAAATTATCAAGCTCCTCTTCTGTACTTGGTACAGCAATCTTGCCTTCCTTCATGTCCTTTATTACGCCGTCTATCTTGGCCTTGACAGCATCTGATAGATTAGGGTTTTCAGAAGGAAGTCCTACACCATCCTCCTTTATAGAAAGGGTAATAATCTCTCCTCCGGGGAACTTATTATTAATAGCAGCATCAATATAATTGTAAGTGGCAACATCAACTTTTTTGATAGCTGAGGTAAGAGTAACCGATTTTGCATCAGGTTTATCCTCAATCTTTCCAAAATCATACTGATCTGAGTCAACACCAATTACCCAAACATTCTGTCCCGACTTGGCCCTTTGCTTTGCTTCATTAAAAACACCTACTCCAACTCCACCAGCAGCGTGGAAAATAATATCTATTCCTTTGTCATACATTCCTGCAGCTAGAGTCTGCCCAGCCTGTATATCGTTGAAGGTTCCCTGGTATACCGAGCTTACAATCTCAGCATTAGTACCCAAGTTATCATCTGCGTACTGGACACCTGCCTCAAAGCCATATAAGAATTTCTGTACTGGGAGTACTTCTGACCCTCCTATAAAACCAAGCTTACCAGTCTTTGTTGATAGTGCTGCAGCAACCCCTGCCAAAAATCCCCCTTCCTGCTCACTAAAGAATACACTTAAAACATTGTCATGCTTAACAAAAATATTATCTCCAGAGTGGGGTAGCCCGTCCAAAAGGATAAATTTGGTATCGGGATGGGTTTTTGCTGATTCATTAACAGCTGTTTCAAACCTGTATCCTGGTGTGACTATTATTTTGTAACCAGAATCAACAAAATCATTAATAGCGTTAATTAAGTCTGTAGCCTGCGCTCCTGATGGCTGTAAGTATTTCTCTTGTATAGTCTGCTTATCCTGAGAATACTTCAAGATTCCTTCCCAAGTACCTTGATTAAAAGATTTGTCATCAACTGAGCCTGTGTCGGTTATCATTCCTACTTTCATTTTTTCTCCTGTTTCGGATGCTGTACAGCCTGTTAATCCGATGGATAGTATTATACAAGCACACAGGAATAATGCTGTTGCGTTCTTAAGCCAAATACTCCTATTACCCATGATGTTCCTCCTTAGTTTCTCGTTAAGTAAAATTACAGAACAAATATGGTATTAATTTGTTTAAATTTAGCAGGATTTATTATGCCAATTTAAGGCACAAAGATAATTATCAATAAAATAAGAACGACCTCCTTTGTTGGAAGTCGTTCTTATTTTATGTTTGTAAATAAATGTACTTTGGGAGATTGTATTCATAAGATTGTACTTTTAAAATTGTAGCTCTATAAATTCTAGCCTTGCATAGTGCTAGCTTTTAAGAATACTATTAATTTTTTCAATAAGCATTGATATGGCTACCTGGTTCATTCCACCTTCAGGAATAATGATATCTGCCCTCTTTTTATTAGGCTCAATAAAGGCTTCATGCATAGGCTTTACAGTGCTGAAATATTGATCTATTACAGAATCTATATCCCTACCCCTGCTCTTTATATCTCTTATAAGTCTCCTTGCAAGTCTGATATCTGCATCGGTATCTACATAAACCTTTATATCCATCTCATTAACCAGTTTCATGTTTTCAAATAGCAAAATTCCCTCTAAAACAATAACCTTTTTGGGTTGCTCAACAATGGTCTCCTTAAGTCTGGTATGCTCTACAAATGAATACTGTGGTCTCTCAATCGCCTTGAATCTCTTTAGACGTTTAAGATGGTCAATTAATAGGTTTGTATCAAAAGCGTCAGGGTGATCAAAATTTTGCTTTACTCTTTCTTCAAAAGGTAAATGGTCTAGACATTTATAGTAATAATCCTGACAGAGAAATACTACATCTTCACCAAAGAAATCTTTTAGTTTCTTAGCCAAGGTTGTTTTACCCGAGCCTGTACCACCTGAAATTCCAATGACTATAGCATGTTTTTTATCCACACCCGAACCTCCTGTAGCTTACGCTAAAAATGGAATTATTTCATATTATCAATTATTTTACCTGATGCTTTTCTCATATTTTTGTTATTATCGTTCATTATATCAGTTATGGCT
>JAEZFR010000292.1 GCA_023417285.1 Bacillota bacterium | reverse complement strand
ATCAAAAGAAGTACCACTAAATCCACAATGTTAACTTTTCCAAATAATTTACCTTTTTCATCAATTAACTTCATAAAATAAATATCCTCCTAATGCTTTTTGTTTATAACTTTATTAATTTTTTTAGTTACAATATATATTTGAGACTTTAAATTTTCAATTCAATATAAGCTTACCCTATATTCTATTATTTATTGCCTTATCTAATATACTAGCAAGTTCTTTAGTCAACTCTCGTCTTTCAAACTTTAAAACCTGTTCATAATCAGGAGTCAGTATTGGTTTTCCTTCTTTCCAGCCCTTAAACAACTTTACTAGATTTTCCTTGGTTGTTTTAATATCATCATAATCGGACACCAGACCGGTTCCGGTATTAGAAACAAGCTGTGCTGCTGCACCTTTACCCGGGATGGTTGCTAGTATTGGTCTTCTTGTATTCATATATTCGAATACTTTCCCGGTATAGAACGCTTCTGCACCTGGCCCAGAAGGTTCAATAAGCAACAGAGCATCAGATTTCATAAGCTCCTTTAGTGAATCCTTATGCTTCATATACGGTAGCAGTACTACCATGTCTGATACCCCATAGCTATCAATAGTAGCCTGAAGTGCTTCCTTTTTGTAGTTCCCAATAAGTTGTACTTTAATGTTCTTTCTATCAATATGGCCTGATTCCACTGCGGCTTTAAGTGCGGCAAAGAAATTGTCAGGTTTTCTTCTTCCATATAATAGACCTGTATACGTTAAAGTAAAAACACTATTTTTAGGGATAATATCCTTGATTTCTGTAAAATCTTCTTGATCATAACCATTCGGGATAACAGAAAATTTATTTTTTGTATCAGGATTGTCCCTCAAGAAGTTTGCAAGCATAACTGGTGTATTTGTTATCAGTTGGTCAGCCGCAGCAAGAACAGCCATCTCTTCTTTTCTTTCAAGCCTTGCTCGGTAGCCCTTGCGAACATGATAGGGGTTGTTTGTCCATTCATCTCTAAAATCACAGATTAAAGGAATTTGCGGAAATTTCTTTTTCAAATACAATCCTAATAAATGGTCACTATAGGGTGCAGAGGTTGTGTAAATAGCATCGATATGATTATTTTTTAGGTATTCAACGGCCTGTTTTTTGGCATTCATAGCCCAGACTCTCTCTCCATCAGGAATTAAGAGCCTTTTAATTATTTTTCCGCCATAGCTGAATATAGAAGGCCACTCAGCAAAGTCACATGATTTTGTTCTAATAACCTCAATACCTTCTGGTATATCAGATAGAAGAGTTTCGTCCTTTAAAGTTGCTTTTTCTGCTGAACGCGTCAATACAACAGGCTCATAGCCAAAGCCCCTTAAATACTTCACAAACTTTACTGTGCGTTGCACCCCAGATCCCCCTATTGGAGGGAATTGATGAGCAATCATTAATACTTTTTTCATAAGTATTCCTTTCAAGAATTATAGTAAAACAGTTTATAACACAATATAATAGCTTATATAGTGAAGTACTGGTCAGTAATCAAGGTAGCATAACTAACCTTTTGTTATAAACAATTATTTAGGGCTAGAGAGTAATAGACCCTAACCCTAATTTATAATTATTGTATTAATTTATGCACCTAGCAGATAACTGTTAAACCCTGCTGCTTCAAGTATAGACCTATCAAGAAAATTCCTCGTGTCCAATATATTGGGTTGTGCCATAAGAGGAGCGAGCTTTGAAAAGTCAATCTTTGAAAACTCATCATGATTAACTCCCAATATAATCAGGTGAGCGTCTGAAACAGCTCTTTCAAGGCTCTTAACTAATAGGGAACTTCCAGATACATGTGGATCATATATACATACATCATACTCCGGATTTTTGCGATAGATCTCAACCAAATCCATTATTGGACTTTCTCTCATGTCGTCAATATTGGGCTTATAGGTTGCACCTAAAATAACAACCTTCTTTTTTCCTTCAATATCTTTTAGAATGCTTTGGCTTCTATCATATACGTGATGAGGCATGCTGTCATTCGTCTCACGGCTTAGTTTGATAATTTTTGCTAATTCCGGCTGCTTTTCAACAATAAACCATGGGTCTACAGCAAGACAATGACCGCCAACACCGGGGCCTGGCTGATGAAGATTTACTCTTGGGTGCTTGTTTGAGTATTTTATAACATCCCATGCATTTATCCCCATTGTTTCACATAGCTTGGCCAATTCATTTGCTAGTGCAATATTGACATCTCTGAAGGTGTTTTCCATGAGCTTGCACATTTCTGCAGTAGTTGCATCAGTAAGGAAAATCTCACCTTTTACAAAAGTCTTGTATAAATCCCTAACTGCTTCGCAGGATGCCTGGTTGATACCACCAACAATCCTATTGTTCTCAACTAGCTCTATCAAAATCCTTCCAGGTAGTACACGCTCTGGAGAGTGTGCAACCAATAACTGTGTTCCTATCTCAAGGCCTGAACTCCTCAGTATAGGAATCATTAAATCTTCTACAGTCTTTGGAGGTGAAGTTGATTCCAATATAACTACATTACCCTCTCGAAGATAAGGAACAATGGATTCAGTAGCAAGTCTTACGTAGCTCATGTCAGCTGTTTTATCCTTGTTGATAGGTGTAGGTACTGATATGATAAAAACATCTGCCTCTTCGGGAGATGTTTGAGCCCTCAGATTACCAGAGGTAACAGCAGCTTGGACCATAATGTCCAGATATGGTTCTTCGATTATTATTTTGCCTTGATTCAAGGAGTCAACAACTTCCCTCTTCACATCTACACCTACAATTGAATGTCCGTGTGTAGCGAACATCGCAGCTGTTGGCAGGCCAATATATCCTAAGCC
>JAEZFR010000247.1 GCA_023417285.1 Bacillota bacterium | reverse complement strand
CTTGTAATTACCTGTAGTACTGCTTTTTCCGGTGTATAATTCAAGCTTTCTTTTATAAACATCTACTCTTTTTTTGTACTTTTCTTCCGGTGTTCTCATCTTCAGCCTCCATTGTCTGCGGTTAATTAAATAGCCTTTACTGAATATGATACCAATCCTAACTGAAAAATACCATAAATCATTTGTAAATAATTTACTCGGTGTTTTTCCTTCTAACATGAATACCATCGTGCAAATTATGCCTATCCAATACAATCAATTCTTCTGAAGGATGAAATATATTAGCAACCATTACTGAATCCTCATCGCTTTTTATTACTTTAACCGGAATACATTTAGCAACAAACCCATTATACCAAAAGCTTTTATTGGAAACCAACTGATAAACACAGGGATTATCTTTCAATTTGACTACCGATATTGGTAATAAAGACCCTTCTTTTGTCAAAGAAATAACAGTATGGGTTTCTACGTTCGGCATAAATTGCCATATTACTGTTGGCATAATTAAAATGGTTAATACAAGCAGTGCTGATATTGTAAGAAAAATTACTTTTTTATGTTTCATGCAAAGGTCCTTTCGTTGAAGATTTATTAAATGATAACCCTCTAATAAGCTCCTCTGAAAAGAAAAAATAAACTAAAACAGGAGGTACCATATACAAAACTGCCGGAGCGAAAAATACTTCCGGGGCATTATTAAAAGCTTCTTTAAGAGCCACAGAAAGAGGTTGGATATTAACTGAACGAATAAATGCAATTGAAGGGTCTATTGAATTCCAATTTGTACAGAAACAAATTACCATATATGCGAATGTGCAATCTTTTAACATTGGAGCCAGTATCTTTTTAAGAAGTACAAATGGAGAAGCCCCGTCAACCTGCGCCGCCTCAAGTATATTGTTTGGAATTTGCTTTATAAATTGTCGATAGAAAAATGTTCCCATAGCCCCAAATCCGCCTGGCAAGATGATTGCAAACACGCTATCGTATATCCCTATACTTTTAAAAAGCATATATTGAGGCAAAACAATTACGCTAAATGGCATAATCATGCACAAAAGATATGCAAAATAAAGTGCTTCATTAAACTTAAACCGGAATTTTGCTAGAACAAAACCACTTGAAATTCCAAATACATATTGCAAGAATGTTATGCATATAGCGTATATTAATGAGAATATCAATCCGGATTGAAAGCGAAAGCTATATAATATTATTTGATATCCAGAGAGTGAAAAATCTTTTCGAATCAAATAGAATAAATTTATAAAATTATCAGCTAGTTCTCGGCTACCAAAAAAGGAACATGACACAATGAAAACTATAGGATACATTATTATTAAACATAATATAATACATAATGTATAAGTCGGAATACGTTTATAAATCTTCTTCACTGAATATCATACCTCCTCTCCAGCTTCCTCAAAAATACTAATATAACACCTATAATAATAATAAGCACCGTGGAAGCTGCGGCAGCATTTTCATAATTTAGTTTTCGAAAACTGTTTGTAATAAAGTGTTGAAGCAAATATAGCTGTTCAGGCGGATAGTCCTTCCATAGCGTAAAAATATCTTGGGATAGCCACAAACAATACATGAGGGATATAAAAAAAACAAAAATTGTTTGAGGGACGATACCGGGTATAAATACATAGTACATTTGTTTCAACTTACTTTTGCTGTCCAGTAAAAAAGCCTGTATTATTTCTGTAGAAATTGTGTTAAGAGCTGCAACAAATACAATTATGTCAATCCCAATATATCTCCATATGTACAGAAATAATATGGGAATATATGACAAAGCGCCTGATTTCCAATTTATTGTTGAAAACCCAAGGATATCAGTAAAAAGTTTATTAATATCACCATTTGAATTGAATAGTGTTTCCCATACAAATGAAATTGCTACTGTAGCAACCGCAAGCGGTAAAAGTACGACCTTTAGCAACCGGTGCATGGTTAACGTTTTCCAGATATAATATCCTATTATAAATGAAATTACCATTATCAAAGAAACTCCTACAGTAGTAATACTAAAAGTATTTAGGAGTGCTTTTAAAAATACTTTGTTTTGAAATATCTGTATGTAGTTATGGAGAAAAACAAACTTTCCCCCATCCAAATAATTAGTCATACTTATATAAACCCCTGACAAAACAGGGTATACCCAAAAAAAGGTAAACCCTGTCAATCCTGGTAAGAGAAGTAAAACCAACCACTTGCGGTTATGAATCATAAGTTTTCCTCCCATAGTTTTTTGAACATGCGACAGACATTGTTATTCATTTGCATAGAGCCAAACCCTTTTTGAAATGTCTCTAGCAGCTTCTTCTTTTGAAATTAGGCCTTTTCTAAACTGGTCAACGATTTCAGAAACAATACCGCCTACTTGTTGATCAAAGTAGTTGGCATGATTCAAAGATGATTTAACCGCTAGCAATGAGTCTACAAATGGAGTAACTTTTTCAGATGAAATCTGTAATCGGTTAGCCAAACTGTCAATAATATACTCTCTATCTGATTTTACTATAGCCCCAGGGTAACCAGTTGAGCTATCCTGTGCCAAAAATTTTAAAAACTCAAAGGCTAAGATACTATTAGTACTATGTGAGTTAATAGCATATGCCTCCTGAATAGCAAATGAACGCCGATTACTTGCCTTGAGAGTAGGTACCTCAATTACCCTAGTTGCTTCTGAAAATGGGATAGGCCCATTGCAAAACAATGACCAATTAGTGTCTTCCGAAGGCATTAATACTCCAACCTGATCTTTATCAGCATACAAGTCCTTTTTTTCAAAACTGGATAAGAGAGTCATACACTCTTCAAACAGTTTTACATCCTGCTCTTTTTTTTCACCTGTGAAAAATCCGGATATATATGGGTAAAAAATCATTGATGAAATTACAGAGTCATTATACAATGGATTTCGCCTAAATGGTTTGCTTTTTTTCTGCCAAGAAGCTATATCTTTTTCCAATTCAGTCCATGTCCAAGTTTTTGAGTCCCGAATGAAGCTGTCAGCTTCTTTATTCATTGTGTCTATTATAAATGTTGGAAATGTTACGCATATCGGCAAATAATAAAGTTTTTTATCTACCCTAGACCCATCAATCAGGTTAGTATAATAAACAGCCGAGTTACTAAGGTCGTGCTTCTTATCAAGAGAATCAAGGTCTGCCAGAATTCCTTTTTGAATATATTGCCAGTAAGGTAAATAAATGATGGGAACTATATCCCAGTTTTGTTCTCCTGATAATACTTTCAGATTCATAAATTGTATAAAATCAGGTTGACTGACATCACCAGTCTCTTTATAATAAGTAAAGTTAATTTTGGTATTAGGATTTTTTTCTTCAAATCTAGCGGCTGCCATCTCCAGTCCAATCTTATGTGTAGGCAGAAGCACATTTACAGAGTTACTTAGTGATTTTACAGCTTGATTAGAAGGTGAATATGAAAACATTGGATTGTTTTCTATAGCATATAAAAGAAGTGTGAAACTATTATTATTAAACATCAATTGCAGATAGTTTGTAAAACGAGCTTCATCATTTGAAACGGCAGCATTTGATACAATCTTACCGCTCTTGAAATCTAAAAAATTGCAAACCTCTGATAGTTTGCCTTTATCACAGCTCATCAAGCGATTGTTCAAAATGAGATACAGTTTTGAGTCATATTTATTATATGACAGGTTTTTGATTTGGTCCTGAATTAACTGGATATCAGCTGACCATTCCTCCTTAAGTTTAAAAACATTGAACTGAAAAAGTCTGTTAGTACTTCCTCCATAAACAGGATACTCAGTCAAGTAAAGATTTTGATTATCCGAAGCAAAGTTATTTATGCTTTTGAAACTCTTTTCCCAAAGAACCTTTCCGTATAAATCAAAAATTTGCACTCCACCTGTCCTAATAACAGCAATTCGGTCATTATATAAAATAATATCGTTAACAAGTATAGAATGTTCTTTGGGAGGTGACTTCAGTGTCCACGTACCGGATAAGTTAAGCTTATCATCGTATTTATTTAAAACAAATTTTTTAGAAGACCCATTTCCTCCCTCACTTAATATGTAAATCTGATTATTGGAATCCATAGCTGCTGCTTCACAATTTCCAGTCCATATGCTCTTATTTATATCTTGATTTATAAAAAATATCCTGTTCTGATTATAAACTTCATCCTTATGTTGCGTTTCATCTTTATGGGTATGTTGCTCATCCGGTTTACTAAAATTTAAGCACAGTACATATAAGCCGTCAGGGGTTTCTTTAAGAACTTTTGTAATTGCATTGCCCTTTGGGATTTTGTTTTTCAGCTGGATTTCGGTAAAATGCCTTATAGAGTTATTAGGTTGTGAATCCGGTGCTGTTTCCTTTGACGTCCCATTACACCCACTTATAAGAAACAGAACCATGGCAAAAAGAATCATGCATATATTCTTTTTCATTTTTAACACTCCTTTAGGAATAGTCTACACATGCGCATTAGGTCTACAAACATTGTAATTCGTCTTTCATTATATTGCTATACCACAAATAGAATTAGTAATATCTATTTATAGCCAGCTGCACTGAGAATTAGTTATATTGCCTCTATAATTCGTAGTATACGTTTGTACTGTATACTTAGTCCAATTAACCGTACTCGGATTTGATGGCAAGTAAGTATATAAAGAACCTGATGTTGAAGAATAACTTGGTAATGTGCCACTATGTGTATACCCGTAACGACTTTCCTGATAATAAAGATTTGGATGATAGTTTGAATTGTCCCAACTAAATGTAGTAGAAATTGTACCATCTTTGTAATAATAGCTTGTTGCTGTATTATCATGATATACTGATACACTATATGTACACGCAAAAGTAGAAATGCTTGAAGCTATAACTAAGGCTATAGCTAATAAAATAGTCAGTCTTGTTTTTTTCACTTTTAAAGTCCCCCTCAATATTTTAGTATTAAACCAGAATGTCATATGTGCCTAATACACATGTGTATAAATAGAATATGAGATATAATCCTCAGAATTCCACTGCTATAATTTAGCATTATTTTTATTATATGTCAACTTTTGGTATAAATACGAATAAAGGATCTTTTATGCTAACCCAACAATAAAAGACAATATGATACCAATCCTAACTGAAAAATACCATAAATCATTTGTAAATATTTTACTCAATAGTTTTTCTTCTTAAATTGTAACTTCACAATATTTGAATGAGTTACTGTTAAAAACCCCCTTAGGTGATACTATTCTCGGTATCACCTAAGGGGGTTTTTTATTCTGACACTTATTCATGTTTAATTCTTGACAGTAATATAGCCGTCCTTAATGTTAAAGGTTACAAATTCA
>JAEZFR010000446.1 GCA_023417285.1 Bacillota bacterium | reverse complement strand
GGCTTTGTATAAGCTCAGTAATTGTCATGTCCATAAAGCACCTCCACTTCTGCAACTCTCTCTTTTAGAAACGTCAATACTTCATTGGATTTCTCCTTGTTTGTGTCTAGCTTTACTATCAGTATTCCGATTGGATACTCTGAAATATATTCTATTTTCCCGTGTAGAATATTTATGTCAACATCAAATCTTTTTATAGTTTCTGATAGAATGGGCTGCTCTGCACTTTCTCCTCTAAAGACAAGCTTTAATATCGAAAGGCCGTCATTAGTAGTTCTTTCAGGCAATGCTAGATTCAAAGTATGATTTACAAGTTGCCTTGTAAATGGATGCTTGGGAGTCGCAAATATGTCATAAACATTATTGAGCTCAACCACTTCTCCATCCTTCATTACTGCCACTCGGTCACATATCTTTTTGATAACACTCATTTCATGAGAAATAATTACAGTTGTAATTCCTAACTGCCTGTTAATTTTTTTTAGAAGCTCAAGAATTGAGTTTGTTGATTCCAAATCCAGAGCTGAAGTAGGTTCATCACATAATAGAATTTGAGGATTATTTACAATAGCTCTTGCTATCCCCACCCTCTGCTTTTGTCCGCCGCTCAGCTTAGCTGGATACGTCTTTGACTTTTCTGACAACCCGACCAGTTCAAGCACCTCGGTGACCGTATCCTTAATCTCTTGTTTGGATTTTCCTGCGGCCTTCATAGAAAAAGCTACATTCTCATAAACAGACTTAGTATGAATAAGATTAAAGTGCTGAAAAATCATACCAGTTTTGAGCCTGTGTTGTCTTAAATGTTCTCCTACATACCTGGCTATATCAGTGCCATTTATTACGACACTCCCAGACGATGGCTTCTGCAACAAATTAATGGTCCTTAGGAGGGTACTTTTACCTGCACCACTTGTACCAACAATTCCAAATATTTCTCCGTCGTTTATCTCAAAAGTCACATTTTTCACTGCCTCAACCATATTATCCTTTGAACTAAAGCTAACATTAATGTCCTGAAAACTTATCATTATATGTACACTTCCTTAATCTTGTATATTCCACTTCTTTACATACCACTCAGGACGTTGGAACTCCTTGAACTGATATTTATCACTCTCTATTTGATTTTTGAAAGCCTCTGACTCAACAATCTCCCTTATATCTTTTACAAATTGCTTATCAATATCATCTGTTTTTACCGCTATAAGGTTGACAGTATCCTCAACCAGCTTTTCTTTTACAATAGCTGATGAAAGTGGAATACCTGCCGCAATGGCATAGTTTCCATTTACTAGTGAAATAGTAGCACTATCTAAGGTTCTTGGAAGCTGTGCTGCTTCAACAGGTTGAATTACCAAACCATATGGGTTTTGGTCTATGTCCTTCTCTGATGCCTTTGTAGCGTCAATGTCACTCTTAATAGTAATCAATCCTAAATCCTTTAATAATACAAGTGCACGTGCTAAATTTGTAGCATCATTTGCAATAGTAACTACATCACCTTTTTTTAGCTGCTGCTTAAGCTCATCAATATTTTTTGCAGTGAGCTTGTGAGAGTATACCCCCACCATAGCGGTAGGAATTTTAATTACTTCTGAAAGCTTGAGATTTTTATCCTCTGAGAATTTTTTTAGGTATCTTGCATGTTGGAAAACATTTGCGTTAATTTCACCATTTGCTAGGGCTAAATTTGGTTGAACATAATCACTGAACTCTTTAATTTCAACCTTATAGCCCTTTTTTTCAAGTTCAGGTTGTATAGCGTATTTCACCATATCCCCATATGGTCCTGGGGCCACACCAAAAATAAGTGTTTCTGCCTTTTTGTTTACCGCAGAAGCTGTTTCAGCTGATTTTGAGGCTGTGGTAGAAGCTTCCGCTGAAGTGTTATCACCTTCAGCATTGCTCCCACAAGCAGTAACCGAAGCAACTACTGCAAGGGTAAAAATAATGGCACTTAGTCTCTTAATAAAATTCTTTTCCATAATTATCATCCTTTCTAATACTATACATATTTGTTTACTATGTATTAAGATATTTTTAAAAGGGGTTTCCCCCTTTATAAAGCCCAAATATTCTGTTGCTAATATATATATTCTTATATTAAATATATAATTCCGATTTGTTTACTATGTATTAGATTATAATTTGATTGGTTTTATTTGTCAATAGAGATTTTAAATATTTCTACTTACATATTTTTCTACGAAATAGTTGTTTATACTTCTACCTTCATTTATACTTTTATACCTTCATTCATGCTACCAGTCCTATAGCCTTTTAGATCAATGGCTACATATTTGAACCCTATTTCGGTAAATTTACTGTGAATTTGTTGCCTGTAGCTCTCAGCTACAATCCTCTCAATCTCACCTGGGTGAACCTCTATCCTTGCAACACTGTTGTGAAATCGCACTCTGACCTGCCTAAAGCCCAAGTCCAGCAAGAACTGTTCTGCTTTATCTACCATTGAGAGTCTTTCTCTGGTAATTTTCTCTCCATAAGGGAAACGTGAAGAAAGGCATGCAAACGGCTGTTTGTTCCAGGTTTTAAGGCCTATATTTCTTGACAGCTCTCTTATTTCAGTCTTTGAAAGCTTAACCTCCTTGAGCGGACTCAGAATTTTGTGCTCCTCAACTGCCTTAAGGCCAGGTCTATAATCTCCAAGGTCATCGATATTTGAACCTTCTAAAATATATTGAATACCTTCTTCTTTGGAAATTAACCGAATTTTTGTAAATAACTCATTTTTACACAAATAGCATCTATCAAGAGGATTATCTGAAAACCCTTCAACTTCTAACTCCTCAGATTCTATTATATGGTGCTTTACTCCTAGCTGTCGGCAGAATTCAATAGCTTCGTTAAGCTCCCGTTCTGGGTATGTAGATGATCTTGCTGTAACAGCAATTACTCTGTTCTCTAGCACCTCATAGGCAATTTTCAGTAGAAAAGTTGAATCTACTCCTCCTGAAAACGCAATTATTGCACCACTTAACTCCCCAAGCCTTTGCTTAAGCAGCTCTAATTTAGATAATAGTTCCATATGTACCTCATTCCTTATTATTCTTATAGGTTTTATAATGATACTACTATCTAAAAATATATCTGTCAAGCAATACATTCACCCTACCCCCAAAATTGTCCTACCCCTTAATAAACTTCAAAATCTTCTTGGGATCTGCTGTAGGATTTAATCTATATATCTGTTCCGTTATTTTTTCAGTGGCTTCCCGTTCATTGATTTTATATGCCTTATCCAATATGTCTTTACCGAAGTACCTTTCAACTGTGCAAAACACAGTGGACGACCAACCGTATTCCTCTCCTTTTTTGGAAAGCTTTTGTTGTCTTCCGCACATGGTCAGGTACATTTTCATTTGCAGTTCAACCAGGGCCCTATCAAATTTGGATGCATCCTCTTTTGTGAAGCCTCCGATTTGTTTGATTGCATGAAGTGGTAAGGTTTCATTTTCTATAATAATGTCATAAATACGCTTAGCAAAGTTGCTCATGGTACCATCTTCGTATTCGTCCATAAAATTTTTTCCGCCGCGCCTTGCTGCTAAAAAGTATGGGTACCATTCTTTAGTTATGTAACCACTCTTTTTAAAAAACAACTTTGCATAAGCAATATCGTTACGTTCGTCCAAAACACGGATACGCCACTCCCAAGGGTCGGTGTCTGGGTCTCCGGTGTGCCAACGGACAGGTGTCTCATACGGAGGATCTTGATCCCAGTTCCATGAAACCACAGAAAAAATTCCCTCGCTGTTTCCACCACCCATAGAAAAGCCTGCATCAAGCAGAGAAATTACAAAATCGTTATAGTTTTGAATCATATGTTTTCTCCCCTATTTCAAAAAATCTACTTACTCTGTTTTGTTCCAACTCTCTTTGCACTTTGTAAAAATCTATTACTCTGTTATTCAAAATCACTTTACACTTTACAATAATAGTTTTCAATGGAATTTTTATAGTTCCCCCCGTACTTCCTTCCAATCCACTAAAAGGTTGTACCTCTCAGCGTTAAAACGCAAAACACAATAGTTGGGGTCATCTGCTCCGCTAAAATGGTTTTTGAGTCCCTCGTACCACATCTCTTGTTTAATTGCTGCGTCCGTTATTACTTCAATTGTGCCGACCAAAGATATATTATACTGTCCCCCCGTATTAAAACATACGCTTGCACGGTTGCAACTGCTTATACGCTTTGTACTGTTGCTCCCAATCCCGGTACAAAAAGTAATCCAGTTTATACCCTCTGCCTTTGCCGCAGTAATGGTTGCTGCCGTAGGATAACCGTTAGCATCAATCAATGCTAAAACACAGTACGGCTCAGACCCCTCAGGTGAGTTATGGGCAGTATTCTGCAGGATGATTTCCCCAGCTCTTTTAATAATTTCATTGTTCATTTTCTTTCCTCCATTATTCCACATTCGTTGGGACTCTATCTCATCGTTTTTTCCATCATATCACTCCGAACAAGACAACAGTCTGTCTTATTCATTTGTAGTTTTTAATAATATTTTCAGCAATACTTTTTATCTCGTCAGCCATATCAACTGGCTCTATAACTTTCGCCTTATTCCCAAAGCCTAGCAGCCAGCTTATTGTGTACTCCCTATTGGTATAGCCTATCTCTAGCCGCAGTCTGCCATCCTCTGTTTCAGTAAAGCAATTTAAGCCATAAGCTTCTATTATCTGATACTTCGCAGATGATTCAAACAAAACCACCAACTTTTTATCGTCAGGCAGGTGCGCATTAAAATCTCGCCTTTGAGGTGGTATTTCACGCTGTTTATAGGCTTCCTCGCACAGCTGCAAGTTCCATAGCCGCCCTAGCTTAAACAACCGCCAGTCGTTTTTCTCCAAACAGAATCCAAATACATACCATGCCGTCCACTGAAAAATAACAAAGTATGGTTCAATCCTACGGTGTGTCTGACCCTTTTCGTAGTAATAGTCAAACTCTATCAGCCTCTGCCCTAGTATGGCTTGCTTGATAAGATTTATCTTAGGCGTAAGGCTGCCTTTATAATAAGATGCAAGGTCAATGACAATAGGTTCCCTTAAAGACACCACAGTGTCTTTGTTGGTAGATAACTTATCAAGCGTCCGTTCAACTTGAGATTTTTCAGATACACTGCCAATCCCCTTGAGTGCTGCAATAATGTTGGAAAGTTCGTCGGTAGTTAGAATGTTTTTGTCCAGCTTATAGCCATCGGCAATCGAGATACCTCCCCCTCCACCCTGATGTGTTACAATGGGTATTCCTGCTTGACAAAGCGTATCAATGTCTCGCCCGATAGTACGGCGTGTAACCTCAAACTTTTCGGCAAGCCGAGGCGCAGTTATACGATCGTTTTTGAGAAGAACTGTGAGAATACCAAGCAGACGGTCAAGTTTCATATGCTAACCTCCGATATTTTATTACTTATTTCCTGCTTTACCATATTATAGTGTCACTGATATCCATTATAGCACAAGAACACGACAACTATAT
>JAEZFR010000110.1 GCA_023417285.1 Bacillota bacterium | reverse complement strand
TGGCTCTGGCTCTAGAAAGGAGTCTAATAACAGGCTTCATCTAGCTAGATAATGACATTATTATGTATTCTTACAGTATACATGATACCAATCACAGTCAGCAACATATGAATCATAAACAGCCTTCATGCCAATTTCAGTAAGTTGATTTATTAAGCTATTATGTGTAAAAGGTGTAAAGGACAGTGTATTGGTATAAAGCTCAACACTATTGTCTTCATTTATCTCTTGCAGAATGATATCTACATTGGACTCATTTTCAATGCCATTAAGCTGCCAATGATAAAGTGGAATATACTCTTTTTGCTTATATGATAATTTATTATATACTGTGAAGATCTTATTTTCAGCTATTACTTTATCCCAGTTTCTGGTTTCAAGTACAAGCGTTCCGCCGGATTTTAATAACATTGCTAACGCTTCTAAATCTTTCTTCCTAGAATTTCTATCCTTAGAGTGTACGATGGAATTTCCTGTGCAAAAAACAATATCAAATGAGTTCTTATATATATCCGGCAGTTCCGTCCAAGCCTTTATATCAGTAGCAATATTGACACCATATTTTTTTGCGTTGTATATCGTCAGATTAATCATTTCTTCGCTAATATCAGTTGCCACAACCATATAACCATTTAAAGCTAGCGATAATGCCTGAATACCGTTTCCACATGCTGCATCTATCAATCTTACTGTATTCTTATCATATGTATCAATTAATTTTTTATGGGTCCTAATAAAGTATAAATCTAATAATTCTTCCTTGCTCAAATCCCCATAAAGTGCATTGTAGAGCCAATTTAAAGTATTGTATTCTTTTTCAGCTGACATATTCTCACCCTTCCTTAATTGTAGATATCTCTATACCTTTATTGTAGATAACTCTATACCTTTATTTAGATAACTCTATACATTTATTTAGATAATCCATCGCTTGATGTAAAAACTATATCATTTTATTGACTAACCAGTTACTCTTTAGCCATATTATGGAGTGTTTGTCCGGAAATCCTATAAACAGTCCAATCACTCATTTATTCAGCGCTAAGAGTTCTTCACTGTAAATAGTACTTATTAAATTGTAATCTCAATTTGATTGCCTTCTAAGCCGACGATACAGCTTTCATAATAGCCGTCCCCTGTTGTTCTTGGACCGCTAATTACTTCATATCCATCTTCTTTTAATCTCGTAGTCAATAAATCAACCTTTTCTTTACTTCCAACACTAAAAGCAATATGAATATATCCAAGCTGATTTAAATGTTTTTCAGTTTTGATTAAATCAGGTTTGTTCATTATTTCTAGCCTAGCGCCATCTTCGAATGTCAAGAAGTATGACCTGAACTGTGTTTTGCTGTTATAATATCCATCATTTGAGTTGGCATTAAAATATTTGATAAAGAAGTCTCTAGTAGCTTCTAAGTTATTAACATACATAGCTATGTGTTCTAGCTTCATAATTAGCCTCCTTTTAATTTGATTGTACTTACAGATTACATCTCCAAAACATACTCATTCGAATCGTAAAGCTGTGAGCATTAACTGTAATTCGGTAATCTTCTATGTCTATGTACCAGTTTTTACCGTTCCTTGTTATTGCAGCATCCTTGAGCAATATTTTTTTAGTGCACCAATCTACAACGTCATCATCATCTAATATTAGATTTCTCTTTATCCTCATTACACCCAACTCAGTAGTATGAATTTTATCTATATTTAAAAGAAGCTCTGATATACTTTTCATATTTCTTTTGCACCAATTCTTTATTCCTTTCACTACCATGAGATGGTAAAAATATTTTGCACTCTGTATCTAATAACCTACCCCAACTATTAACCATCTCGCTAGGGAAATCTGCAAACGGAGGGATAATGCCATTATAAAAAACTCCAAACATTAGATCTCCTACAATGGCTATTTCTCCATCAACAATAATTGACATTGAACCAATACTATGTCCTGGAGTATGCAATATGGTTATATTGAGCCCTATATCCTTAAAATCAAATGAATCCTCGACACAAACATCAGGTTGAGCTTTAGCAAATTTAAATTTTTCAGCGGACTTGCTCCCTAGATATGAAAAAAAGCTTGAAATGGCATTAATACCCTTTGGAACTTTAACTATAGCATCTTGTAAATCCCTTTTTTCACTGGAATGAATATAAATCTTTGTATCATATATTTGCTTTATCTTATGAGCATTTGCAACATGATCAAAGTGACTATGCGTTAGTATCAGAGCAATCAAATTCTCTTTTGTTGCTCCCAGCCTATCTAGAACCTTTAGTAACTTTTTTTCATTTCTATGTATGGAGGTATCGATTAGCAAGTACTTTTGATTATAAGAAATAACAAAAACATTACTTCTTCCGCCCAAAATCTTGTACACAATATAGCCATTTTTTGTTATCCATTTTTTCATATTACAATATACACATCCTTTATCTTGGTAGACCTCTGTCTACTTAAATTCTTTATCTACTTGTGTTCCATATCTGCTTGTGTTCTTTATCTGCCTGTGTTCTTTATCTACTTGTGTTCTTTATCTACTTGTGTTCTTTATCTGCTTGTGTTCTTTATCTGCTTGTGTTCTTTACTTGCTAACTTTCTTTATTTACAGCCTTTTGCATAGGACGCCTATTATGTTTAAAATGGAAATCGCACTTATCGTTGTTATTAGCGAGAGTTTCTGTTCTTTCAAAGATAATATTCGGAGCTAGTGCAGAAAATGTTGTGACATCATTTGCACAAAAAATTGAGCACATCTCCGGACACTGGTATTTTTGTGTGGTTTCTTTGTATAAGCAGCTATAGTAATTAAAATGTATCTCTTCATTATTGTACTTAATCCATTCTGTTTTCCAACTAATAACAGGATAGTTTTTTAAGATATATTTTTTGGCAAACATTTTGAATACAAAATAGCCAAAGGGCATTTTACCCAATATCTTTAGCCGATTTTTATTCTTATCAGCTACATTTTGGCATATTTCAAACGTTACATCATAGGCCAAATTACTAGTACCCTCGAAGTCTTTTATTGATAAGTACATTGCTATAGTTGGTAATAAACATTTCTCGAGATGCCATCGTATGATCTCATTGTTCTTGTCATCAATATCGGTAAGCATTCTATTTAATCTTTGTTCAGCATCAAGAAAAATTTGATGTCCAAGCCCATATCCAAATCTATATATACATTCTTTATCAAAACTCTTGTACAGTGTTTCATTAAAGCTCACTTTTTTGTCCCCCAAGTTACATCTGCATGCTTTCCTACCTCTATTGTTTTATATATTTCATTTTATAATAAGCAATAAAAGCAAAAATATAAACCGTATACAAACCATTTACTATATAATAAGGAACCATGCTACCCCCATTCCAGTTTGGGTTGATTAAACACAATTCGAAAAAAAGATTTCCCGAGAAATGCCAAATAGATGCAGGAACAACATTTCCTTTAGCCAGTTTAGTGATAACATAATAGCCATAGCTTTCAACGATGCAACCATAGGCAAAAGCAATATAAGGAACCTCCATTGAACCCGTAATAAAAAAGTGATAATGCCACAAAGCCCATATAACACCTATTATCAAAGGAGTTAACCATGTGCCAAATATTGAATCCAACTTCTCTTGAAGATACCCTCTCCAGCCTAGCTCTTCAGCAAAAAGCGCCCAAGAAATGATTAGCACCTTATTTAAGCCTGGTAACACCAAAAGCACATTGTTATCCATTACAAAATTACTAATTAGCTTCCCAGAAGTAATTACTATAGCAGGTACAAATAAACCTATTAAACAGTATTTTAATGAGATATTCTTTATGTATTTTTGCAATAAGAAATTCTTTAAAGTACTATCAGAAGCAATCAACACTATTAATATTGCTGCCAAAGCAGGTGAAGCAGCCGCTATACCGTATAATACTAAATAAAAAATTCCCGATTTAAATAAGGAACAACTTACTATTAATGCGCTACAAACTAGGGGGATGCTAAATGCAAACACTAAAAATAGCATTATATCCCTTTTACCTTTATTTAAACTTTGTATTTTGTTTTCTTTGGTTTTAACTGTCATTATAAATCATTCTTTCATAATAATTAGTTGAGTGTGATTTTATTTACTGACCAATTCTTGAGAATTTTTTAGCCTCCCCAATGCCCCAAAGTTTGTTTCAGGTTTTAGGTAATCATATATGAGCAGACTTTTTTTATTTCTTGCAGCTTCCAATATTACCTTCCCGTCTGGATCAAAAACCCCAGTCGGTGCAGTTTGGTATTTTGAAATGCTGTTTAACGAAATAATTGTCATTACATTTTCAACCGCTCTTGTAATTAGGTGTGACTTTATGATGTTATATCTGTCTTCATTTTCAGTATCAGAAACATCGCAAAAGCATACAAATACCAACTCAACATGTGATTTAAAAAGCTCCCTAAAGTAC
>JAEZFR010000156.1 GCA_023417285.1 Bacillota bacterium | reverse complement strand
ATCCAAAGGGTTCCTTTGCACGAATGGCAGAGACTTCGAAAGGAAAAGATACAACGATTGGTCACTGGGAGATTTCAGGTGTTGTATCAAATCAACCACTGCCAACGTTTCCAGATGGATTTCCTGAGGAGTTATTAAAACGTTTTGAAGAGAGAACAGGTCGTAAAGTTATTTGCAATCAACCGTATTCAGGGACAGAAGTAATCAAAGATTATGGGAAAGAGCATGTTGAGACAGGGGCATTGATTGCATATACATCAGCAGATAGTGTATTTCAGGTTGCAGCGCACGAAGATGTGGTTCCATTGGAGGAGCTTTATGGATACTGTGAGATTGCAAGGGAATTATGTACCGGTGAATATGGGGTAGGGCGTGTGATTGCTCGACCATTCACTGGAGTAGCACCAGATTATAAGAGAACAGCAAATCGTCATGACTATTCTTTAGAGCCACCAAAGAAAACAATGTTAAACCAACTAAAAGACAATGACTATGATGTGATTGCAGTTGGAAAAATTAATGATATTTTTGCAGGTAGTGGTGTCACTAGCATGGTTCGTACAAAAGACAATGCAGCTGGAATTGAAGAAACTATAAAGTACACAAAGACGGAATTCACAGGTTTGTGCTTTATTAATTTAGTTGACTTTGATATGGTCTATGGACATCGTAATGATGTAGATGGATATGCGAAGGCATTGACCTATTTTGATGAACAGCTTCCACGTATTATGGAAGGTCTTCAGGAAGAGGACATTTTAATGATTACTGCAGATCATGGCTGCGACCCACTTACTCCATCCACAGATCATTCTAGAGAGTACACGCCATTGATAGTCTATGGCAATCAGATTAAATCCGGTGTTAATCTTCATACAAGACAAAGCTTTGCAGACATTGCAGCAACTATTGTAGACTATTTTGGATTGGAGAGGGAAGTTGCTGGGGAAAGTTTCTTATCTGATATCTTAAAATAATAATTAATCTAAAGTGGAGTGATCACAAATGAGACTTGTAATACAGCGTGTAAGTGAAGCTAGAGTTACTGTTGATAATAAAATTACAGGAGAAATAAAAAAAGGGTTACTTGCATTTGTTGGTATCTCCAAAGAGGATACCGAACAAATTATTGATATTTATCTTAAAAAATTATTGAGTTTAAGAATCTTTGAAGATGAGAATGGAAAAACCAATCTATCCTTAGCCGATGTGTCTGGTGAGTTACTTTTGGTTTCTCAATTTACATTATATGCAGATTGCAAAAAAGGGAATCGTCCAAGTTTTATTCAAGCTGGTGGTCCAGAACATGCAAATCGATTATTTGATTATATGATTAAAAAAGCAAGAGAAGTTGTACCAAACATACAAACCGGTGTGTTTGGTGCAGACATGAAAGTTAATTTAGAAAATGAAGGGCCTTTTACAATTGTCTTAGATGAAAGCTTATTAGCTTCCGCAACTTAAAGGCAAAGTGGAAGAAGGACAGTAAATTCAAAAACCCATACAATGTTACAGTTCCCCGGCTGTAATATTGTATGGGCTCTTTCGTTAATGTTAATCACGATTGGGATTACATACTGTAATCGCAGTCAAGATTTCTCATTAGTTCATCAGATACGACATCTAGTAAATGAACTGGATAGACCTTATGCTTAATAATTGTATTAAGTAATGAGGCGATCTGTTCTGCTTTAGGTGTGATGTGCGTGACTTCTGCTTCTGATAATAGAGTATGTTGCTCATCAAATAATTTGCATTGGATTCCAAATTCCCAGAGTTCGAAATCCTCGAATGAAGGATTGATGGAACCAATTAAATCATACTGCAAAGTATAATCCCGATCGGCAACAATCCACCTTCTTCCCCTTGTGTTTAAACTAGACATGTTGTACTCTTCCTTATTATTATTGTTGACTTGTGTTTCATATAGATTATAGCAACAGATGAATAACAAGAAAATACAACTTTAGTTGAAATGTATCGAAATTATTTTTTCGTCTTGTTGAAATTGTGGAAATGATAATAATTTGTCAATTCGACACGTGAGGAAATGCCTAACTTGGTGTAAGCATTGGATAGAGTTCGTTTAATAGTTCCAACGCTAACATTTAGTTTTTGCGCAATAAAATCATTTTTCTCTCCAGAAATAACATGTGTTATAATTTCTTCTTCACGAGGGGTGAGCCGGACCAGTTTTTTCGTAGCTAAAATTACCTGATCGGTTGTATTTACCATTGTAACAATTACTTTTACAAGCGTTCTATCTCGATAGATAGGTACAAGTATTAATTTAAAATGATAGGTCAGGGTACTCCTGGTTATCTTAAGTATATCCTCTACAGTTGCTCTCATTTCTAACATCTGCGTCCATACTAATTGCTCAGAGTAATGTAGATTGATAAGTTCTGGAACTTGTTTGATTAATTGCTCCATACTTGGGTTCATTCGCTCTAATTGAGGGTGAAGGGGATCTTCACAGCTAAGGATAGAAATTGCATTTATACTAGTGTTAAATAATGCATCATATTCCTCTAACAAACATTTCGTTACCTTGTGTGCATCAATTTCATAGGATATATCACGAGCACAGCAGTATATAGTGTTTCCTTCTTTTGTGGTCAATGGTATGAATGTAATGAGTAAATGCGAAGGGCTTTGATCTTTAATTAACGGACAGGAGGATGCATCTGTATTACTTACATAATTAAATATTTTCCGAATTGCAGTATCGCTCGTCAATGCCAAAATTGAATTACAAAGAAAATAATGATAGACATCAAACGGAAGAACATCTTTTAAGTTTTTATACTTTAAATCATTGTCTGGAACTTGGAAAAAATCAAATAAGTTTTTGCTATAATGCAAAATGGATAAATTATTTTTTGCTGTAAGCTGTAATGTAAATAGATAATCAAAGGTAGTATTGTAGTAAGTCTTTTGTAACTCATTAAAAAATATTTCTTTATATTCAAATGTTGTATTGTTCATTCGTGTACTATATCCAAGAAAGTATGTTTGATTATTATAATTGACTGAAATAATATTTATCAATAGAGGAATCCTACCTGTTT
>JAEZFR010000146.1 GCA_023417285.1 Bacillota bacterium | reverse complement strand
TGCCGTACAGAATGCGAAGAACCTTTTTCTGAATACTTTCAAACCAAACAGATACATTAGTGGTATCATTGCTACACCAAAGAGTGTACCTACTATTCTCCAGCCAAATGGATTGGTTCCAAATATTTGCATACCGAGAAGTACGAAATACTTCCCAAGAGGAGGATGAGTACGTTCAAAGGAAACATTTTGGTTAATAAAATCTAAAGCGGTTCTTGGATAGAATACCTCATCAAAATATGTTGTTGTCAGATAAGAGGTATAATAATCTGCTAACTCTTGCTCATCGTAGAGATTGGATAGTGCATATTGTTTCCCGTCCACTACATTATTTCCACCATTTGTATTGCTCTCTACAGGTAGTATTTTTAAACCTGTCATAGGCTTGTCAGAACCCTTTTCAAAAACAGCTATCTCGTTAATTACTGCGCCACCTTTATTAGCAACAACCTTAATTTTACTAGTTTTGAAGGTCTTGTCCGCAGACGTTGTTTTCCATGAGTAGAAACCTGATTTATCCAAAGTTTCGGACAACCAGTATGTACCATAAGAGTATTCATACTTTATTTCAAATTTTGAGTCATCATATTTCTCTGCGTTATATCCTTGATAAAACATAAATTTAGATACTTCAGTTTCCTTGCCCAAATCAATAACAAACCCATCATTAGCCGTAGCAGGAGCCCAGCCTGTTGATGGTACATCAAAGGAACCTAGGTTATAGAGTGCTGGTATAGAATATACTGCACACATTACCAACATAATTATATAGTCCTTTTTTTGCAGCTTAAACAAAGGTTTTCTAGCTTCTTCGGTATCAATTAGCTCTGCCTCTGAATAAACTAATTCACCTTTATTAATGCGTCTTATTTTTTTGATGCCCATAATTACTATGACCAACAAAAATATAAATGTTATTCCTAAAATCATGGTTGCAAAGCCAGGAAGTTTGAAGCCCTCGAAAAATGGTGCAACGCTATTCCACGTTCTTACAAAAAAATTAGAGACAGAGTCCCATAGATGGAAGAAAAACTCCTTCAAAAATATCACTCCAGTTCTGTATTTGTGTTTATCATGTGTTATATAATTACAACTGACACTGAAACGGTTACTTTAGCATTATTATTTCTTTATTAATGACATAATATAATTCTCAAAAACGTATTAATTGATCTTATACTTAATAGCAAATTTTAGCATTGGTCAGTATAATTATAGTATATGATAAATAACAATACAATTAATTCAGCTTGATATTTATCGTTGTAAAACTAACAATGTATGTTATAATGTATTATTATATTTGGAAATTAACGGTAGCCGAAGGGAGTTTATCTATGAAATTTACAAAAATGCAAGGCTTAGGGAATGACTATATATATGTCAATTGTATAACTGAGCCTATAAATGACCCATCTGCTGTTGCCAAAAAGGTTAGTGATAGGCATTTTGGAATAGGCTCGGACGGGTTAGTACTTATAATGAGCTCTGATAGTGCTGATTTTAGAATGCGAATGTTTAACTCGGATGGTTCTGAAGCAGAAATGTGTGGCAATGCTATACGCTGCGTTGGCAAATATGTCTACGACAATAAGCTTACCAACAAGACTTCTATTAGCATTGAAACACTAGCAGGTATTAAGTACCTAGAGATGACTGTAGAGAATGATAAGGTCACTTTAGTAAAAGTGGATATGGGCGAACCAATACTAAAGGCTTCAATGATACCTGTTAAAAGTGACAAAGATACATTTATTAATGAAGTAATTGAAATAGACAACATAAAATACAATGTTACAGCTGTATCTATGGGAAATCCTCATGCCATAACATATGTAGATGATGTACTGAATTTTCAACTTAATGTTGTTGGCCCAAAAATGGAGACACATGAATTATTTCCTAGAAAAGTAAATGCAGAATTTGTTCAGGTTATTAATCGGGACAATTTAAAAATGAGAGTGTGGGAAAGAGGTGCAGGAGAAACTCTGGCATGTGGCACTGGTGCTTGTGCGGTTCTTGTTTCTTCTGTATTAAATAATATTTCAAACCGAAAGGCGACTATTCAGCTTTTAGGTGGAGATTTATTTATTGAATGGAGTGAGAAGGACAATCATGTATACATGACCGGTCCTGCAGAAGTTGTTTTTGAAGGTGAAATATCTATATAATTATTAATATATTTTTTTGAGAGGAGCATTTATAGATGGCATTTGTTAATGAGAATCATTTAAAGTTACCAGGTAATTATTTATTTGCTGAAATTGCAAAGAGGGTAACTGCCTATAAAAATGAAAACCCAACTGCTGATATTATTAGATTGGGAATAGGTGATGTTACACGTCCTTTGCCACAAGCTTGTATTGAAGCAATGCACAAGGCTGTTGATGATATGTCTAGAGTAGAAACCTTCAAGGGGTATCCAGAATACGAAGGTTATGATTTTTTAATTAATAAAATTATTGAGAATGATTATAAGGCAAGAGGAATTGATATAGGAGTTGATGAGGTCTTTGTCAGCGATGGCGCTAAGAGTGATACTGCAAATATTCAGGAGCTATTTGGTTTAGATAGCAGGATAGCAGTGACTGACCCAGTATATCCTGTTTATGTGGACAGTAATGTAATGGCTGGAAGAACAGGAACTTATAATGATGGAAAGTGGAGCAATGTAACCTATCTTCCATGTACTGCTGAAAATGGTTTTGTTCCAGAGTTACCAAAAGAAAAGGTTGACTTGATTTATCTTTGCCTTCCAAACAATCCTACCGGAACTACACTTACAAAAGATCAGCTTAAGATTTGGGTAGATTATGCTTCAAAGAATAATGCTATCATTCTATTTGATTCAGCATATGAGGCGTTTATTACTCAAGCGGAGGTTCCTCATAGTATTTATGAAATAGAGGGTGCAAAGGAAGTAGCCATAGAGTTCAGAAGCTTTTCCAAGACAGCTGGTTTTACAGGTACAAGATGTGCATATATTGTAATACCAAAAGAG
>JAEZFR010000561.1 GCA_023417285.1 Bacillota bacterium | reverse complement strand
GATTATACTTATATTCCCATTGTTAGCAGCGTTTACAACCTTTATTACATCAAAGTTATCAATGCCTAAGACAAGTGATAAGAAATCCAATCCAATGGGAAATTCTATGCTATATATTATGCCTTTAATGACGTTAATGTTTGCTTTTAATTTCCCTACAGGACTAAGCTTATACTGGATAGCTGGTAATGTAGTCGCTATTGTTCAACAATACTACGTTAATAAATATATCCTTAAGAAAAAGGAGTGATAGAGTATAATGCCAAACGGTATTGAGAAAAGTGCAAAAACTGTACAGGAAGCTATTTCTATAGCATTAGAGGAATTAAATCTCACTGAGGAAGATGTCGACATCGAGGTTCTTGAAGAAGGAGCAAAGGGCATATTCGGACTCATCGGTTCAAAGATGGCAAGGGTACTAGTTACACCAAGGCAAAAAGTAGAACAAAAAACCAGAATAGCCATAGCAACGGATTTTCTCTATACTATCCTAGAAAATATGGGTATAGAAGCAGAAATCACAGCTGTTGAAGAAGAGGAAAGCATTGTTGTTGATGTTAACGGGGACGACATTGGCATTATCATTGGACGAAGAGGCGAGACAATGGACTCTCTTCAATATCTCACAAGTTTAGTGGTTAACAAGAACTTTGAAGACTATAAGAGAGTTATTCTAAACGTTGAGAACTATAGACAAAAGAGAGAGGACACCCTGGTTAAACTAGCAAACAGATTAGCCGATAAGGTGCAAAAATACAAAAAGCCAGTAACTCTTGAACCTATGAATCCATACGAAAGAAGAATAATACACTCCACTCTACAAAATAACAGATATGTAGAGACCTATAGTACTGGTGAAGAACCAAGAAGAAGAGTTGTTATAGCACTGAAAAAATAATTATGAACAACCAAGAGACATACTGGTATATGCAATTGCATAGATGGTATGTCTTTTTTGACGGAAGTACATAATAATATTAAATTAAACATTAATAAAATCATATTATTAACATTAATAAATCTTATATTAAAAATGAGGTATGAAATGTACTCTGACGATACTATTGCTGCACTATCTACACCTTTTGGAACGGGTGGGATAGGTGTAATAAGAATAAGTGGAAGTTCAGCCTTTTCTATTGCTGAAAAGGTTTTTTTGTCATCTAAAAAAATGCAGGACATAAAATCTCATACAGTTAATTATGGAAAAATAATTGATCCAATCAGTAAAGAGATAATTGACGAGGTTTTGCTTTTGAAGATGCATAAGCCAAACACCTTTACCCGTGAAGATGTGATTGAAATACATTGTCATGGGGGAATAGTTGTAATAGATAATGTGTTGACATTATTATATAAAAATGGTGCAAGACCTGCAGAACCAGGAGAGTTTACAAAGAGAGCTTTTTTGAATGGAAGAATAGATTTATCTCAGGCTGAGGGCATCATAGACTTAATTAACGCCAAAACCAAGCAGAGTTCAAAGGCTGCAGTAAATCACATTGAAGGAAAATTGTCAAAAAGGCTTAAAGAAAGTAGAGAAAAGCTCATTGAGCTATTGGCACATATTGATGTTACAGTGGATTACCCTGAGCATGATATAGAAGAAATTACAGGTGAAAAGGTATACGAGGGTATAACAGAAATAAAGAAAGAGCTTATCAGATTGTCAGATACCTTTTCTAGGGGTAGAATCCTGAGAGAGGGGCTAAATATAGTTATTGCCGGGAAACCCAACGTCGGAAAGTCTTCCCTACTCAATCAGCTCAGTGGAGAGACAAAGGCCATAGTAACTGATATCCCAGGAACAACTAGAGATACTATAGAGGAGTATATTAACATCAAAGGTATCCCTGCAAAGATAACTGACACAGCAGGGATAAGAGATACAGAAGATGTAGTGGAAAAAATAGGAGTGGATAAAGCCAGAAAAGCGATGGATGAGGCAGACCTTATAATCTTGATGGTAGCTGCAAACAATGGTCTTACACAAGAGGAAGAGCAGCTAATTAAAGATATTGGACACAGGAAACACCTAGTTCTGATTAATAAAACTGATTTGGTTAGTGAGGAGCAATTAAATCAGCTTGTAAATAGCATAGAGAAGGTAACATCAGGTAGGATATTAAAGGCTTCTGTCAAGGAAGATGTGGGAGTAGAAGATTTAGAGGACAGTGTTGCAAATATGTTCTTTAAAGGGAATCTCTCACAAAATGATGAGGTGCTTATCACAAATATTCGTCATAAGAGCTTGGTGGATAAAGCTATTACCGAAATAGACCAGGCTATAGAGGCGTATAATTTTGGAATGCCACTTGATATGGTTACAATTGATATAAAAAATGCCGCTGACAGCATTGGACAAATTACAGGAGAATCAATTTCTGAAGCAGTAATGCACAATATTTTTAGCAGATTCTGTTTAGGGAAATAGGTGAAAGGAAGCAGGACATATGGATTATTTTGCGGGAAAATATGATGTAGTTGTTGTAGGGGCTGGGCATGCCGGATGTGAGGCAGCACTTGCAGCTGCAAGGTTAGGACTCAATACTATTGTATTTGCAATAAACTTAGACAGTATAGCCAACATGCCATGTAACCCCAGTATTGGGGGGACTGCCAAGGGGCACTTGGTTAGGGAAATAGATGCTCTTGGAGGAGAAATGGGTAAATGTACTGATAAGACATTTATTCAATCAAAGATTTTGAACAAGGCTAAAGGGCCAGCAGTGTATTCCTTGAGGACTCAAGTAGACAGAAGAAAGTATCAGGCCACTATGAAGCATACCCTGGAACTACAGGAAAATCTGGATATCAGACAGGCTGAGGTAGTAGAGCTGCTTACTAACGAGGATAAAACAAAAATAACCGGTGTTAAGACACACACAGGAGCTATTTTTGAGTGTAGTGCTGTAGTACTTACAACAGGGACCTACCTAAAGGGAAGGATAATTATTGGGGATGTAAATTATTCGGGTGGACCGGATGGCATTTTCCCTGCGAACAAATTATCTGAAAGCATGTTAGACCTTGGAATAGAGTTGTTTAGGTTTAAAACAGGCACACCTGCAAGGCTATCTAGAAGGAGTCTGGATTTTGATAAAATGGTAGAACAGCCAGGAGATGATTTGATTTTACCATTTTCATTTGAAACAGAGGAGATAAACAAAGATCAGGTATCCTGTTGGTTGACCTATACAAATTCGGAAACTCATAAGGTTATTAAGGACAACCTACACCGTTCACCCTTATACAGCGGTGATATTAAAGGGGTTGGTCCTAGGTATTGCCCTTCAATAGAAGACAAAGTGGTTCGTTTTGCGGATAAAGAAAACCATCAGGTATTTGTAGAACCTATGGGATTGGATACAGAAGAAATGTATCTCCAGGGAATGTCATCTAGTCTGCCGGAGGACGTGCAGGTTGCATTTATGCGTACTATCCCTGGGCTTGAAAATGTTAAGGTTATGAGAAGTGCATATGCTATCGAGTATGATTGCATAAATGCAACGCAGCTTAAACTCTCATTGGAATTTAAAAATATAGAGGGTCTATTTTCTGCTGGACAGATAAACGGAAGTTCCGGATATGAAGAGGCGGCAGCGCAGGGCTTAATTGCAGGAATAAATGCTGCTAGAAAACTGCTAAGAAAGGAACCTCTTATTTTAGACAGGTCAGAAGCCTATATAGGAGTGCTTATTGATGACCTTGTCACAAAAGGAACGCATGAGCCATATAGAATGATGACCTCCAGGTCTGAATACAGACTTCTGTTAAGACAGGATAATGCTGACTTGAGACTGACACCTATTGGATATCAGTTTGGGCTTATTACCGAGGAAAGATATAATGCATTTTCAGCTAAAAAGAAGATGATAGAAGATGAAATAATTAGATTGGAAAATACTATTGTTCCTCCAAGTGAGGAGGTTTTAAGCTATCTTGATAGTAGAAACAGCACAAGAATAAAGAGTGGTATCAGGCTGACTGAGCTTTTGAGAAGGCCTGAGATAAGCTATGACAGCTTAGCAGAAATAACCGAGTTACCAGCACTTCCTCGTTCGGTCAGGGAGCAGGTCGAAATAGCAATAAAGTATGAAGGTTATATAAAAAGGCAGCTTATGCAGGTAGAACAATTCAAGAAATTAGAGGGCAGAAGGTTCCCAGAGGGCATTGATTTTAATGCTATACAGGGATTAAGACTAGAGGCTAGACAAAAACTCTCAAAAATTAATCCTGATTCAATAGGACAAGCTTCAAGAATTACGGGCGTTTCACCTGCTGATATATCTGTATTATTAATATATCTAGAACAATATAACAGACAGAAGCAGTCATAAATATCACTACGGAGGATGCATAGATGCAAGCTGAATTAGTTCAATATCTTAAAAAAGGTATGTCCGAATATGGTGTAAGCCTAACGGATACTCAAGTTGATCAGTTTGATTTATATAGGGAACTGCTTAAGGAATGGAATCAAAAGATAAATCTAACTGCTATAGAGGAAGACAAGGAAATTGTGTTGAAGCACTTTATAGATTCATTGAGTATAATGCCTTATCTTAATAATGATAGTGTAAGGCTTATTGATGTTGGAACGGGAGCAGGATTTCCAGGTATACCACTAAAAATATGTGCAGATAACATAGAGGTTACTCTTCTAGATTCTCTTGAGAAAAGAATTAAGTTTTTAAATGAGATAATTTCATCACTTAAGCTTTCTGGAATAAGGGCAGTTCATTCAAGAGCAGAGGATGCGGGAACAGGTAAAACCTTTAGGGAAAAATACGACATTTGTGTTGCAAGGGCTGTCGCAAATTTACCCGTTTTGCTTGAATATTGCCTACCTTTTGTAAAAATAAATGGGATATTTATCGCAATGAAGGGAAGTAGCACCGAGGAGTTTGATAAGTGCGAAAAAGCGCTCGACATATTAGGTGGGAAAATTGAAAAAATAGATAAATTGTTATTACCAGATAGTAATATAGAAAGAAATGTCATTGTTGTAAGAAAGTTTAGACAGACGCCGACAAAATATCCGCGTAAAGCGGGAAAACCTTCTAAGGAGCCATTAATTTAACCATAAAATTGAATAAAAAAGACTCTAAAAGCAACTTTTTATCGAACGAATCTTTTAGGGCAATAAAGGAAATATGAATAAATGACAGAATTATCCTTTGTAATGTGTTTACAATATATAGTATAAAAACTCATTAAAATAATAAAAATACACAAAGGATGGTGCCGTTATGTTAGAAAGCAAGATTCATTTTTCAAGGTCGGACAAACCTGAAAAGAAGGAAGAGCACAAAAATATTATCTATGTTAGTATTGATTCTATTAGACCTAATCCATATCAACCTAGAAAGCAATTTAACAAACAGGCATTGGATGAGTTGTGTGAATCAATAAAGCAATATGGTGTTCTTCAGCCAATAAACGTAAGAAAATTATCTCACAGTACATATGAGTTAGTCGCTGGGGAGAGAAGGTTAAGAGCATCAACAATGGCGGGGCTTACAGAGATTCCTGCTATAATAATCAATGTTGATGATAACGACTCTGCAGTAATGGCTCTGATTGAAAACCTATTGAGAGAAGATCTTAGCTATATGGAAGAGGCAGAGGGCTATTGTAACTTAATAAATGAACATGGTTTTACCCAGGAGGAGTTAGCACAAAAAATTGGGAAGAGCCAGTCTACAATTGCTAATAAAATTAGGCTATTAAAGCTTTCTCCTTTGGTAAAAAAGATATTGGCTGATAACAATCTTACTGAGAGACATGCAAGAGCTCTTCTTAAACTTCATGATGAGCAGTTACAATTAAAAGTGCTGAAGCTTGTATGTGAAAGAGGATTGAATGTTAAGAAAACAGAGGAACTTGTAGAAAAAGCTATCGAGAAGTATTCAAAGGATTCAAGGCAGAGAAGCAGTGACAAGAAGATGACAAAAGCAATAAAAGACGTTAGGATTTTTGTCAATACCATTAGACAGGCAATTGATATAATGAAGCAATCAGGGGTAAATGCAAAGGCTGCTCAGATTGATAGAGGTGAATACATAGAATTTGTTGTAAGAGTACCAAAAAACAACTTAGCATAAAGCATTAAGCTTGATTAGACATATATATAGACTTTAGAGCCCTAAAAACTCACCTATTCTAAATATTAATATATTTTTATTATTATAGATTAGTGAATTTTGGGGCTATTTTTTATGTTTCGTTTGTTTTTTGATATTGCTTTAGAGAATACATGTTTCTATCTGCTCTGATAAAAACATCATCAAGGTTTTTATCTCGTTTTGGGTCATATATTGCATACCCGCAAGCAATGCTTACAGGAATTGTTGAATGCAAATTGTGCTCTTTTACTGCTCTGTCTAATTTTATACATAATTGATTAGCTTGAACCAGGTCTATATCTTTTAAAAGTACAACAAATTCATCCCCGCCAATTCTAAAAACATCAAACTTATGGAATGTTGAACAAATTATAGCACTACTCATTTTTATAAGCTGATCTCCATATTGGTGACCAAGTTCGTCATTTGTGATTTTCAGATTATTAATATCTAGCATCATAAGCCCAATTTTTATATCACTATCTAGGACTTTAGTGTATCTAGCCATAGTTTCACTATAGGAGGCTCTATTACGAATACCCGTAAGGGCGTCCTTATATGCTAGGTGCTCTAAATTCCTGGTATTTTTTTGTATGTATATAACATCAACTAAATTTGAATATGTATTAGAAAATAGAGATAGTATAAAAATAATGAAACCGAATTGGACAAAATTAGTACTACTATAGTTCCATCTTAAGTAATAATTAATTACTTCTAATAAGCAGAATATTAATACAAATGAGCTACTATAAAAAAATCTTGCAAGTCTCTTCTTTTTGGTATTTATATACTCTGTTATCATAATAATAAATACTATTAAAAAAGAAGTGGATACCATAAAATGAAATATTGGAAGCAGCTCTATCAGGTCTTTAATTCTAAAGGCTTGTAAGGTTAATGCAACTAATAAAAAGCCTTCAAAGCAGAATATCATCCCATCAACATATTTCATTTTTTGGGGTTTGTATTCTGTTTTAATAAATAATAAGAATGCAATAGGCATTAAATATAAGGCTAAAAAGTTTACAATATACTGAAGCTCAGCTGTATTTATAAATAATCTGATTAACCTTGACTCTGAAATTAGCCAGATACCAGTAAAAATACTAAAGAGGCTTAACCAAAAGCTACTTGAGAAGAAGTACTTCCTATACATTAACATCAGGGAAATCATTAACATAAACAATCCAAAAAATACTATTAGAATATTTGTAATGTTTGATAAAATATATTTGAAGGATAGATATCTTACATAGTCTGTCTTAGTGCTAACCCAAACATTATGAAAGGACATACTCCTACTAGGGTATGAGTTAATAAGGTCTATAGTAATATCTTTATTCAAATAATCGCTTGGTATAGATATGAGATGGTATGCATTTCCTGGGGAGGAAACTATGTGCTTCTTGTTTTTATTATCATAGGAATATATTAGCTTATTATCAATTTTTACATAAACAGATGAATGTACGGAGTAAATTATGATATTATAATCCTTAGAGTCAATACTTTTTTCAATTTTGCTTTGTAAGTGAACCTTTTCAGCCATAATGTCATAAAAAATAAACTCTTTATCAGATACTTCAACAGAATCTGTTGTCTTATTATTGTTATATATATATGAGTATGTCCACTTATCAGATAATGGCTGGATATTCTTATCTAAATCTTCAAATATACTAGAATTTATATATATTACATATGCAAAGAAGAAGATACATATTGCTATTAAGATGAGGACTGATATGCTAATTATTTTATTTTTCATGAGATACCCCTAATACATGATAAATTAATTATATTCTTCTAAGATTTCAAATACAACCCAATTATGGATTATAACTACTTTAAACAAGATGAATATAGTAAAATATATAAAAAATGGAATAATAATATACATAGCAATTAAATTAGTAAAAATGTTAATATTCAAATAAGTGGACACAAACTAAAAATTTTATTAAAATATAAAGTGGACTAATATGAAAAGAGGTTTTGATTTTAATGGCAGATGAAATAAAAGAGCAAAAAATTATACCCATTGACATAGAATCTGAAATGAAAAAATCATTTATAGACTATGCAATGAGTGTAATCATTGACAGAGCACTACCTGATGTAAGGGACGGGCTCAAGCCTGTACATAGGCGTATATTATATACTATGTATGTTTCAGGTTTTACGCCTGACAAGCCTTATAGAAAATCTGTTGCAACTGTAGGTGAAGCCTTGAAAAGCTTTCATCCTCATGGTGATGCGGCGGTATATGATAGCTTAGTTAGAATGGCTCAGGATTTTTCTCTAAGACATCCATTAGTTGATGGACATGGTAATTTTGGTTCTAGAGATGGTGATGCAGCAGCTGCTATGAGATATACAGAGGCAAGACTCGCAAAGATTTCCATGGAAATGCTTGCGGACATAAATAAGGATACTGTTGACTTCAAGCCTAATTTTGACGACCATGAGGTTGAACCAGTAGTATTACCTGCCCGTTTTCCTCAATTGTTGGTAAATGGATCAACAGGTATTGCAGTTGGTATGGCTACAAACATACCTCCTCATAATTTAGGAGAAGTAATTGATGGGATTAACAGTGTTATTGATAATCCTGAAATTACTATAGATGAACTTCTCAAATATATAAAAGGGCCTGATTTTCCGACAGCTGCAAAGATAATAGGGAAAAGGGGTATAAGAGACGCTTATAAGACAGGAAGAGGAAGAATTATTGTTCGTTCTGAAGCAACCATAGAAGAAATGCATGGCAACAGGCATAGAATAATAATTACCGAAATACCATACCAAGTTAATAAAGCTAGATTGGTTGAAAAAATCGCAGACTTGGTTAAGGAAAAAAGAATAGAAGGAATATCATTTTTACAGGATGAATCTGGAAGAGAAGAACCTGTTCGAATTGTTATTGAACTTAAGAGGGACGCAAATCCTAACGTTGTCCTTAATCAGTTGTACAAGAATACGCAGTTGCAGGAATCATACAGTGTCAACATGGTTGCCATTGTTCCAACACCTGATAAGCATTTTGAACCAAGAACTCTCAACCTAAGAGAAGTTATAGATTATTATATTTCGCACCAAGTTGATGTTATAAGAAGAAGAACAAAATTTGAACTAGACAAGGCAGAGGCAAGGGCTCACATTTTAGAGGGCTTAAAGGTCGCACTTGATAATCTTGATGAGGTAATTAAAATTATCAGGGCTTCAAAGACTGAAGCTAATGCTAAGGAAGGTCTTATGGAGCGCTTTGGCTTTAGCGAAAAGCAGGCACAAGCTATTGTTGACATGAGACTTGGACGTTTGACAGGCTTGGAACGTGAAAAGCTTGAAAACGAATTCAATGAATTAATGGAAAAGATTGAGTATTACAAGCAGGTACTAGGCGATGAAATGCTTGTTCATAAAATTATTAAGGACGAGCTTGCAGTAATTAAAGCAAAGTATGCTGATGAAAGAAGAACCAAGATAGAAATAGATGAAGATGAGATAGACATTGAAGATTTAATACAAGAAGAAGAAAGTGTTATCACAATGACTCACTTCGGATATATAAAGAGGCTTCCTGCTGATACCTACAAGAGCCAACGTAGAGGTGGGAAGGGCATTATTGGTCTGAGCACTAGAGAAGAAGACTTTGTAAAGAATCTATTTGTTACATCAACTCACCACTTTATATTATTCTTTACAAATAAAGGTCGAGTATATAGGTTAAAGGCCTATGAGATACCAGAATCAGGACGACAGGCAAAAGGAACTGCTATTGTCAATCTGCTTCAATTAGATGGGGATGAAAAGGTTAGTGCAGTCATTCCTATTCAGGAATATAAAGAAGGTATGTACTTGATGATGGCAACTAAGAATGGTGTTGTCAAGAAAACTGATCTAATGGAGTATGATAACATTAGAAAGGGTGGACTAGCTGCCGTTACACTCAGAGAAAGCGATGAACTCATTGATGTTAAGCTTACTGATGGTAACCAGGACATTATGCTATCTACCGTGAATGGTATGGCAATACGCTTTAAAGAAACAGATGCAAGGCCAATAGGTAGAGTTTCTCAGGGTGTTAAGGGGATAGAGCTTGAAGAGGGCGATGTAGTTGTTGGTATGGAAGTTTGTACTCCTGATACTACATTATTAGTTGTTACTGAGAATGGTTTTGGTAAGAGAACAGAACTTGAGGAATATAAGACGCAGACCAGAGGTGGTAAGGGTATACTGACCTACAGAATTACTGAAAAA
>JAEZFR010000537.1 GCA_023417285.1 Bacillota bacterium | reverse complement strand
GATGAAAAGATAGTAGTATCAACCAACAGAGGAGAGCCAGCAGTTAACGATCCTAAGTCATTGGCCGGACAAGCATATAGAAATGTTACGAAGAGATTACAAGGACAAGATGTCCCTCTTATTAACTTAGAAAATGACGAAGGACTTGTGCCTAAACTTAAAAAACTATTTGGTTTTAAAACCACCTAAGGGGGATTTTATATGTTAATTGATTTCTCAAAACTATTTGGTAAATCTAAACAATCCAAAGATGTTGCTAAGGAAAGATTACAGCTAGTTTTAATACACGATAGAGCTAATGTTTCTCCTGAGTTTTTGGAAATGGTTAAAGGCGAAATAATTAAAGTAATACAGCACTATATGGATATAGATGAAGGTGCATTAGACATTCAACTTACTCGAACTAGGAGTGAAGAAGGAAATAGGGTAGTTCCAGCTTTGGTAGCCAATATTCCCATCAAAAATGTGAAGAATACTGGAAAATAATTTAAAGGGTATGTGATCTATAAAATGAACATAGCGATTATTGCACATGATAATAAAAAGGAGTTAATGACAAGCTTTTGTATTGCGTATAAGTATATTTTGCAAGAACATACACTGTTTGCAACTCGTTCAACTGGTATGGCTGTAAGTAAATCTACCGGATTAAACATTCATTTGCTTGCCTTTGGACAGCTTGGGGAGCAGCAACTTGCAGCTAGCGTGGCATGTGATGAAATAGACTTGTTAATTTACTTTAGAGACCCTAATACCCATCATACTGATTTTAGTACTTCAATATTTAAAAATTGTGATGCAAATAATATTCCATTCGCTACAAATATTGCTACTGCAGAGGTTTTAATAAAAGGGTTAGAGAGAAAAGATCTTGCCTGGAGAGAACTTCTAAAGCAACAATAAAACTTTATAACGTAAAAACGGAGAACTTGACTTACTTAAGTCAAGTTCTTTTTTATATTGCGAAGAAACAATAAATATAATCATATATTTTTAACATAGACAATATACATTAAATATAATTCAAAAAATACATTTGAATTAGGACAACTTTAATTTTTAAAGATGCAAAAGAAAGGGTGATAGATATGGAAGAAACTATTGCTAGACAGAGGTATACCAGAGGAACCGGTACCCCAAGACATAAAGGAAATAATCAAAGAAATGGAGATTTAATATCTGTTGGATTTGCAGCAAAATTACTAATAGCCATTGTGCTTTTATCCGTTGTTGCTCTGTGTAAATCAACAGATACTGCTGTCTCAAATATTATACTAGACACTGCAAGGGTAGTAGCTACAAAGAATTATAACGATAACCCGTATATTTCTAAATTTATGGCGTTTGTGGGAGTCGATGCACAATCTCAAAAGGTCGTAAATGGAATAACCGACTCAGAAGAGAGTTCTCAAAATACAGAAAGCAGTTCAATAAATCCACAGAAGGATGTTGCCCCTGAACAAGAAAAAAGTAACAATATGGATAGCTTATCGGAAAGTTCAAAAAGCAATATAACAGATGAGTCAAAAGAAGCAACCAAAACAAATGAATCACTTATTATGAATGATGATGAGATGAAAGCAATAGCAGGAAAGTATTCACTTATCATGCCCGTATCGGGAGAGGTTGAATCTACATTTGGAATGAGAACATACGCACTCAGCGGTACAGAAAAATTTCACAAGGGAATAGATATTAAGGCAAACATGGGTACATCAATAAAGGCAAGTTTTGCAGGCACAGTATCTGAAACTGGTGAAAACGAGGAGAATGGTAAATACGTAATAATTGAACACACAGATGGACTAAAGACAATATATGCACACTGTTCTGTTATTTCAGCTAAAAAAGGGCAAAGCGTCAATCAGGGAGATGTCATTGCAAGAGTAGGCAGTGATGGAAAGGAAGGAAATGCTTATTTACACTTTGAAGTATGGCAAGGTCTCAAAATTGCTGATCCTGCCAAGGTGTTTGAATATCTCAACAAATAATGATTAAGCTACAATATGAGCCTTATACCAAAATATTATTTACGTATAAAAGGACTACCGTATTTATTGATTTAATACTATTGCCAGTAGTTCTTTTAGTCGTGTGTTTTAATATGATCCAACCGTTTATAATAGCGGTTGTATCAATTTATTTACATGAGATTGTACATATGCTAGTTGCTATCCTAAAAGGATGTAGAATTTATGGCATGGGAATTTTGCCAGTTGGCTTTAATGCATGTATTGATGATACTGAACTACGACACATTGATAAGGCCTTCATATATTTAAGTGGACCCTGCATGAACCTCATAATTGCAGCTCTGCTTTCAACTGTTTTTGGCACCTTACCACTAACACCAGATATAGTTAAGACTAACCTTGGGTTGGCAGTATTTAACCTAATCCCTATAGAACCCTTAGATGGGGGAAAATGCTTGATTCTTTTGGTTGGGCACTATAAGGGTCTATATTATGCAAAAAGAATCCTAGTATTAGTTACAAAGGTGATAGCCTCACTATTTATACTGCTCGGTATACTATTATGTATAAAAAGTTTGTTTTTTATGTATTTTGCTATAGTTGGTTTATTTCTTTTGCTTGGTTCAAAGAGTTCATTAAAGGAGATTGCGTCAATGAATATAAGAAATATTATTTATAGGCGTTCGAGATTTTTAAAAAGAGGAATTTATTCGGCACGCCAATTAGTTGTCACAAAGAGCCTTCTTTTATCCGATGCAGTAAGAGCAATGGATTACACAGACATGTTTCATATAGTTAATGTGCTTGATGAGGACCTTAAGATAGTAAAAACCTTTACAGAACAGGAGGTTATTGATGAGCTTATTAGCGGTACAGGTGACTTAACCTTCGGAGATATGATAAAAAATAAAGTTGAAAATGAAAATAAAATGTAAATTATAATAAAGCCCGGATATATTCTGGGCTTTATTATGCTATTATTATCATATAGTAAAAAATGTTTGGTCTATATTAATATGCAAATTCTTAATTATATTTGGATAAAAACTCGTATATACTTATTTTCTGCAAAAATAGCGGATATGTTGTATGTTGACTGTAAAACAACAAAAGTATAAAATTCTTGTGTAGTTATTAAATTTTGTGGGGTGATAATATGTTTAGGGTCGTTAGGAAGGCAATCTTAAATCCAACTGTTGTCCTGTTGGATATTGAGGCACCTTATATAGCTAAGAAAGCTCAACCGGGTCAGTTTATTATTTTGCGTATATCTGAAAATGGAGAGAGAATACCCTTAACCATTGCAGACTATGATAGAGAAAAGGGCTCCGTTACTATTATCTTTCAATTAGTTGGAAAGACAACACGTGAACTGGCTGAGATGAATGAAGGAGATGAGTTGCTTGATTTCGTTGGTCCCCTTGGGGTGGCTTCCCATCTGGAGGGATATAAAAACGTTGCAGTTATAGGCGGAGGTCTTGGAACTGCTATAGCTTATCCTCAAGCAAAGAAACTACATTCCTTGGGAGCAAAAGTACATGCAATAACTGGCTTTCGCAATAAGGACTTAATTATTCTGGAAGAAGAAATGAGAAATGCTAGCGATAGGCTCATAGTTGCAACTGATGATGGATCAAACGGAAACAAAGGATTTGTTACCAATGTACTAAAGCAACTAATTGATGAGGGTAACAAATATGACCTTGTAATAGCCATTGGTCCATTAGTAATGATGAGAGCAGTAAGTAACCTTACAAGAGAATATGGAATAAAGACACTCGTCAGTATGAATCCAGTTATGATAGATGGGACAGGCATGTGTGGTGGCTGTAGACTTACAGTTGGAGGGAAAACAAAATTCGCCTGTGTAGATGGCCCTGACTTTGACGGGCATGAGGTAGATTTTGACGAAGCAATGAGAAGACAAACCATGTACAAAAAGCAAGAAGGTACATCATCAGAGTTACATACATGTAAGCTTGGGGGTGATAATAATGCCTAATATGTCACTCAATAAGGTAAAGATGCCTGAACAAGAAGCAGATATTAGAAATAAGAACTTTGGGGAAGTAGCACTGGGGTATGACGAAAGTATGGCAGTAGAAGAAGCTCAACGCTGCCTTAATTGTAAAAATAAGCCTTGTATTGAGGGATGCCCTGTAAACGTAAAAATTCCAGAGTTTATTACACTTATAGCCGATGGAAAGTTTGAAGAAGCTTATAAAAAAATTACTGAAACCAATAATCTACCAGCTATATGCGGAAGGGTGTGCCCGCAGGAAACCCAATGTGAGCAATTGTGTGTCAGAGGCAAAAAGGGTGAACCTGTTGGTATTGGAAGACTGGAAAGGTTTGCGGGAGACTGGTACCTCAAGAATGTGAGCGCGAAAGCAACTAAGGTAGAAAGTAACGGTATTAAGATTGCAGTAGTAGGTTCAGGGCCTGCGGGGTTAACCTGTGCAGCGGATCTTGCGAAACTTGGCTACGAAGTTACTATTTTCGAGGCGTTCCATGTTCCGGGCGGAGTTTTGATGTATGGTATTCCAGAATTCAGACTTCCCAAAAAGCTGGTTCAGAAAGAAATAGAGTCGGTGAAAAATCTTGGTGCTAAGTTACAAACTAATATGGTAATAGGAAAAGTCCTATCTATAGATGAGTTGAAGGAAGAGGGGTATAAAGCAGTATTTGTAGGGTCAGGTGCAGGATTGCCTAGCTTTATGAAAATACCTGGAGAAAATTTTAATGGAGTATATTCAGCAAATGAGTTCTTGACCAGAATAAACCTAATGAGTGCTTACAAGTTCCCAAATACAGATACTCCTGTTTTTGTTGGTAAAAATGTTGCTGTTGTTGGTGGCGGAAATGTAGCAATGGACGCGGCACGAAGCGCAAAACGCCTTGGGGCAGAAAATGTATATATAGTGTATAGAAGATCAGAAGCAGAGATGCCTGCACGTCTTGAAGAGATTCATCACGCTAAGGAAGAGGGCATTATCTTTAAGATACTTACAAACCCATATGAGATACTTGGTACAGAGGACGGCTGGGTAAAGGGTATGAGGTGTATTGAAATGGAGTTAGGCGAACCTGATAAATCAGGAAGAAGACGTCCTGTAGAGAAAGCTGGTTCAGAGCATATCTTGGATGTTGAGACAGTTGTTATTGCTATAGGGCAATCCCCGAACCCATTAATATCTTCTACAACACCAGGACTTGATATCCAAGCCTGGGGTGGTATAATTGTTGAAGAGGAAACAGGTGCTACCAGTAAGCAAGGTGTTTATGCTGGAGGCGATGCTGTTACAGGAGCAGCAACAGTAATATTGGCTATGGGTGCTGGTAAGAAAGCGGCAGCAGCTATTCATGAGGCAATTCAAAAAACACTTTTATAATTGCTAATTAATAAAAGCTTTATAAGGGGGACATCGATATAGACGGTATTAATAATGAAATTTATGTCTATTGCATTAAAAACTAATTTTATTTTATGGAGGTTTATCGAATGAAGACTTGGGTGTTGTATTACAGTAAAGGTGGGAACACAAAAAAAATTGCTGAGGCTATTGCGGAGGAATTATCAGTTCCAAAGACAGAACAGATACCACCGGCGTATCCACCAGAAAATGTATCATTGTTGTTCCTGGGAACAGCGGTATACGCAGGAAAGCCAGATGCAAAGATGGTTGAATTTATTAGAACATTGAACTCAAACAGAGTCAAGAACGTTGCCCTCTTTGGAACTTGTGCCAAAGAGAATAGTTCTATTGATACCTTAAAGGCAATGCTCAGGGAAAAGGGTATAAATGTGGTTGATGAGTCCTTCTGCTGTAAAGGAAAAGCCTTCATTTTTATGAACAGAAAGAATCCTGATGAAAATGATATAAAGGCTGCAAAGGCATTTGCCAGAAAAGTTTATGATAGCATGAAGAATAATTAAGTACAGCATGAACTTCAAACTATGCAGTTTAGAATAGTTCTAACTGCATAGTTTTTTTGTTTACAGCTTACACATATATGAACGTCTAATTGCTGAATGCAATTTTAAAGTAGTGTAATATGCTTTTTTTAGTTTGTACGATTAAGTTTTTATAGCAATACCTATATACATTACTTAACAAAATGCCTTATACTCTAGATGTTGATAGAACTAATAAAATTACAAGTAAAAAGTGCATGAAATTTTAATCTTTTAAAATTGCAAATTTGGTCAAATATTTTGTTTAAAAATAAAAACAATTGTTGATATTTCATTAGTGGTATGTTAAGATAGTTAGTGAAAAAATTAACTAAATATTTTTTAAAAGAGTAATAATGCTGAATGGTTGAGTAATTTATATACTACAATTTTTACAGCAAAATATAATTATAAATTTGGAGGGAGAATTGTGATGACTACTAACAAGAAGCTTCAAGCTTGGGTAAAAGAAATGGCTGACATGTGTCAACCAGACAACATTTACTGGTGTGATGGTTCACAGGAAGAAAATGATCGTTTAATACAGGAATTGGTTGATGCAGGACTTGCAAAGCCATTAAATCCTGAAAAGAGACCTGGATGCTATGCATTTAATAGTGATCCATCAGACGTTGCACGTGTTGAGGACAGAACTTATATTGCATCAAAGAATCAGGAAGATGCTGGTCCAACAAATAACTGGGTTAACCCAGATGAACTAAAGGCTACTATGAGAGACCTTTACAAGGGCTGTATGAAGGGGAGAACAATGTACGTTATTCCTTTCTCAATGGGACCAATAGGCTCACCTATATCAAAGATAGGTGTTGAAGTTACTGACAGTGCTTACGTTGTTATAAACATGAGAATTATGACTCGTATAGGTTCAGCTGTTCTTGAAGCATTAGGTGACGGAGAATTCGTACCATGCTTACACTCAGTAGGTGCTCCACTTGCTGAAGGCGAAAAGGATACTAAATGGCCATGTGCTCCAATTGAAAAGAAGTACATCAGTCACTTCCCAGAAGAAAGAACTATTTGGTCATATGGTTCAGGTTACGGCGGAAACGCTCTTCTCGGAAAGAAGTGTTTTGCCCTTCGTATAGCTTCATCTATTGCTCGTGAAGAGGGCTGGTTGGCTGAACATATGCTTATATTGAAGCTTACAGATCCTAAGGGTAATGTTAAGTACATCTGCGGCGCTTTCCCAAGTGCATGTGGTAAGACAAATCTCGCAATGCTTGTTCCAACAGTTCCAGGCTGGAAGGTTGAAACTATTGGTGATGATATAGCATGGATGAAGTTTGGTGCAGATGGAAGATTGTATGCTATCAACCCAGAAGCAGGTTTCTTCGGAGTTGCTCCTGGAACTTCAATGGATTCAAATCCAAATGCTATGCTTTCAATAACTAAGAATACAATATTCACAAACGTTGGTATTACTGACGATGGAGATGTATGGTGGGAAGGCATGGGCGTTGACGCTCCAGCTCATCTCATTGACTGGAAGAACAACGACTGGACTCCTGCATCAGGAACACCTGCTGCTCATCCAAATGCTCGTTTTACAGCTCCTGCTGAACAGTGCCCTGTTGTTGCTGACGAATGGCAGGATCCTGCTGGAGTACCAATTTCAGCAATCCTAATCGGTGGACGTCGTCCAAGCACTATTCCTTTGGTTCACCAGAGCTTTGACTGGAACCATGGTGTATTCCTTGGCTCAATAATGGGTTCAGAAATCACAGCTGCTGCTATTTCTGACAAGATTGGTCAAGTTCGTCGTGACCCATTTGCAATGCTTCCATTCATTGGTTACAATGTTTGCGACTATTTGCAGCACTGGTTGGATATGGGAACTAAGACTGACGCTGATAAGCTTCCAAAGATATTCTATGTTAACTGGTTCCGTAAGGATAAGGATGGAAAGTGGTTGTGGCCAGGTTACGGTGAAAACAGCCGTGTTCTTAAGTGGATATGTGAACAGGTATCAGGCGAAGGCAAGGCAGTAAAGACTGCTATCGGTTACATGCCTACAGAAGATGCTATTGATGTATCAGGTCTTGATGTATCAGAACATGAT
>JAEZFR010000531.1 GCA_023417285.1 Bacillota bacterium | reverse complement strand
CATGAAAAGCTTGCAATTGCAAGTGTTACCAAGGTTATGTCTATGCTACTAATCATGGAAGCTATTGATTCGGGTAAATTATCCTTTGACGATAGAGTTTCGGTTTCGGAATATGCTGCTGGAATGGGTGGTTCACAGGCATATTTAAAACCCGGTGAAGAATTTTCAGTTACTGAGATGCTTAATGCACTTGCCATTCACTCTTCAAATGATGTAACAGTTTCAATGGCTGAAAAGGTTAGTGGTAGTGAGGAGACCTTTGTTGCTGATATGAACCAAAAGGCAGCAGAGCTGGGAATGAATGATACAAAATTTCTTGATTGTACCGGCTTGAATGATGATGGATATTCTTCTGCACATGATGTGGCATTAATGTCTAGAGAGCTGCTTACAAAGCATCCCAAAATTGTTGAGTTTACAGGTAAATACCATGATACCTTCAGAAATGGCACCTTTTCATTAGACAATACAAATAAGCTGGTTCGTTTCTATCAAAATGCAGATGGCTTAAAAACAGGATTTACAAATAAGGCAGGCTTTAATCTTTCAGCAACAGCTAATAGAAACGGTCTGAGGCTTATCTCAGTTGTGCTTGGAGAACCGGATTCAAATACAAGATTCGCAGAATCCAGAAAGCTTTTGGATTTTGGATTTGCTAATTTTGAGGTCATAAAAATGGATCAAAAGGGCAATCTCGTTGGGAACATTGAGGTCAAAAAGGGTACGCAGCTCAGAGTAGGAGCAATGTATGGTGCTGACACTAGCGTTTTGGTCACAAAAGGCGAAAAAGGAAAAATCGAGCGCGAGATTGCTCTTTCCCCGGGGCTTGAAGCACCAATAGCAATGAATCAAAAGGTGGGAGAGGTCATATATAAGCTAGATGGTACAGAGATTGGACGATATGAGCTAGTAGCAAGCCAGGATGTAAAAAAGGTATCCTTCCTAAGCCTATTTAACAGAATGCTTGTAAAGTGGTTCAGTGTAAACAGAAAGTGAATCAATGCAAATAGCTTAACCATAAGTTTTTAATAAATTATATAGATAATAAAAAAAGCTTCTACATAATAGTTTTACCTATTATGCAGGAGCTTTTATATTGTATCTTAGCAATTGTATTATTTCCCATTCGTCTGATTACAATGTATCTATCCTATTTTAATGTATAGATCCTATTTTAATGTATAGTATCCTATTTTTATATACAGTTTATAGAATAAGCTGCTCTTAATATATAGTTTATAGGATAAATCGCTGTAAATACGAAAAAATAAACGACGCTGGTGTTCTTATTATATAGCTGAATACATTAGTCACATATAATATAAGGAATACAAACATGCTATACTGCTCCATTATTGCAAATATTCTATACTTCCAAGTATTTATCAGGTTTGAAAGTATTGAATAGCCATCAAAGAAAGGTATTGGAAGCAGGTTTAAAACAAATAGTATCACATTAATAAATGCCGAATAAGAAAAAACATTTATTATTGTTAAATTTAAATTTAATGATGAGTATTCGTTAAGAACACCTGTAGCAATTAATAATTTTAAAATCAAAAGAAAAACCGCCGCTACTATTAAGTTCATTACCGGTCCTGCAAGGGACACCAATATATGGTCTCTTCGTGGTTTTCTGAAATTGCGGGTATTAATCTGAACAGGCTTAGCCCAGCCAAAGCCAACAAGCAAAATAAATATAAATCCTATCCAGTCTATATGCACCCTTGGGTCAAACGTAAGCTTACCCTGCATTCTAGGGGTTTTATCTCCAAGCCTATCAGCTACAAATGCATGTGCATACTCATGAAATACAAACCCTACCAAAATTCCAGGAACAGACATTAAGCCATTTATTAAAAAATCAAACATCTATAATCCTTCCTTTCAAAAGAAGTATAACTCAAAACACTAAGTTCAAAATATTAATTTATTTATTCTAACAGATTACACTAATTCAAGCAACACCAAAGCCTAACGAGATATACTATTCTATATAAATATACGTATGCTTGTAATTATTGACTGTTTTATGATAATATTATTTTTATGTTAGCGTATATTTCCCGAAAGGATTGTAATACATCAAATGGAGAGTTCTCTTACAAAAGCTTGTACAATAAAACTAGATAATTTTGAGGGTCCGTTTGACTTGCTTTTTCACTTATTTGAAAAAAATCAGGTAAATATATACGATATACCAATAAACGAAATAACTGATCAGTATCTAGATTATCTATATGCCATGCAACAACTGGACCTCGAAGTAGCAAGTGAATTTCTTTTAATGGCTGCAACACTGTTGCATATCAAGTCAAAAATGCTGCTTCCTGAAAAGAAGGAACAAAAGGAAGAGGAGCTTGACCCAAGAGAAGAGCTCATAAGAAGACTTGTTGAATACAAGAGGTACAAACAGTTTACTACCGAGCTCAGGGCTTTAGAAGAAAAGTGGGACAAGGTAATAACAAGGCTTCCGGAGTCACTTGAGATACCTGTAAAGGAAGATTTACTTGAGCTGGACTCACAAATACTGAGGCAGCAATATATTAATATTTTAGAGCGCAACAGAAAGAAGATTAATGTTGGGGCAAAGAATATAACC
>JAEZFR010000422.1 GCA_023417285.1 Bacillota bacterium | reverse complement strand
ATAATAAAAATAACGTTAATAAAAATGCTATGCTAATGGCAGCTACTGGAGCATCTAAAGATTTAACAATTGCTGAAATAGCAAAAAAGGTATCACCAGCAATAGTTGGCATAAAGATATCTGTACCCAGCAGTTCTAGATACTATAGTACTGCTACCAAGTCAGAGGGCTCTGGAATAATATTCACTACTGATGGTTACATAATGACTAATTACCACGTTGTGGAGTACGCAGATCCTAAGTTGAACGTATCAAAAGCAACGATTGAAGTTTATTTGCCTGACAAGAGACAAGCCAAAGCTACTTTTGTTGGCGGAGACAGTGAAAATGACCTGGCAGTAATAAAAATTAATCTAAATGACCTCCCTGTTGCAGCACTTGGTGATTCCTCTAGCTTGGAGGTTGGTGAACTTGCTGTGGCAATAGGTAACCCTTTGGGAATTGAATTTGCTGGGTCGGTAACCGCCGGCATTATAAGTGCCCTAAATAGGCAGGTAAATACCGGTGATAAATCCATGAATCTTATTCAGACGGACGCCGCAATCAATCCTGGCAATAGCGGTGGTGCACTTGTAAATTCAAAGGGAGAGGTAATAGGCATAAACTCTGTAAAGATATCTGAATCCGGAATTGAGGGCTTAGGTTTTGCTATCCCAATGAATACTGCAAAGCCAATAATTGATCAATTAAAGACCTATGGCTATGTGAGAGGAAAGCCGCTACTGGGCATATCAGTTCAGGAGGTTACTCAGAATATAGCTTCTATGTATGATTGGCCTGTAGGATTATACATTGCTCAAGTTTCTTCAGGCGGTGCTGCTGAAAAAGCAGGTATAAAGAAGGGTGATATACTAACTAGCCTAGATGGTCAAAAGGTAAAAACCATGAGCGATCTAGATGCTATCAAAAAGCTTCATAAGGCAGGTGATTCTGTAAAAGCTGTGATTTGGAGAAATGGCCAAAGCATTACTGTAAATTTGGTTTTTTCAGAAGCTAAATAGTAATTTTGCAAATATTATAATTCTTTTTTTTAAGATGTAAAGCGCTTAAAGGCTGTTACTCTAATCTATGAGTAACAGCCTTTTTCCCTTTAAACTTATTATATACTGCTATACTGTTATTTACTGCCTATTGTTATTTGCTGCTATACTGTTATCTACTTCTATCCTGTTATTTTCTGTTGTACTTTTATTTACTGCTGTACTTTTATTTACTGCTGTACTATTACTATTCTCCTATACTTTTTTTATATATTTACTGCTAGCATACCCTAGCGCCCCATTATAGTTTACAACATACCAGCCATCGGGTGCTTGCCCATATATATCTAGAATAGCACCCTTTGGGGCTTTGGCCACTACCGATGAGAAAATGGACGGCTTACTGCGTATATTAAGCGGTGACACTCTAGTATTAACAATACCCTGCATACTTCCGCTAGGCTCTATAAATGGTATTCCAAAATAATCTGTTAGTGATACAACAAGATTTCTTGCTATCTCCTCTGTATTGTTTTTTATCCAATTGGCGTCCTGCGGATTGTCATGATATCCTACCTCAATAAGTACTGCCGGTGCCTTTGTTTTTTTTACTTCTCCAATAGTTGTTGATGGCAAAGGCCTAACCTTAGATGGATCAGGATAAATCTCCTTAAAATTGTTAGCAAAAATAGTTGCTGCTCTCTTGCCATTCTGACTATAAGGATAATAATAGATATCAGTACCTGAGAGCCTTCCAGCTAAATTTTCTGGAGCAGCATTGGAATGTATAGCTAAATGAAAATCGTAGTTTCCAGCATTTGAGTCTGCAATAGCCTTACTTGTGGATGCGTTTCGATTATTCCTGGTATATTGAATTCCACTGGCCCTGAGATACGGTTCCATTTCATCAGCTATAATATTCATGTATTGTTCTTCTGTTCCGCCATTTACATAATTATTAAACTCTTGCGTTGACGGACTTAAAAAAATTCTAGGCATATATACCTCCTCATAGATTCCCTCTATAAATAATATATGCCTAGAACATCACTTTGTTGATATTATGGTAACTCGAAAACTATACCTCAAAACATGCCTCAAACTATACCTCAAACTGTACCTCAAAACTATACCTATTCGAATAACCCTATTCTACCGATTTAAGTGATTCAATCATATCAATCTTCTTTAGCCTAAAGTGCATCAAAGCGTTAACAAGTACAGCAAATACCAGCGTTAGTAGCGCAGCAAGAACATAGCTGTACCAATGTATCTCGCGCCCAAACATGACGATTTTAGTCTCCGCAGTGGACATAACAAAGTCATTCAGAACCATTCCTGCCAGCAGGCCTATTACAATGTTTATAATTGTAAGAATAATATTTTCTCTGAATACGTATTGCGATACCTCCAAATCATAAAAACCTAAAACTTTTATGCTTGCAATTTCGCGCATTCTTTCAGTAATATTTATATTGCTCAAGTTGTACAGAACAACAAACGCTAAAGCCCCGGAAGACAATATCAGCACAAAAACGATACTATTAAGGTTCTCAACCATGTCCTCAAAGGATTTCTTTATAGTATTAGTAAACGAAACCTGAAGTATGGCCTTATTATCAGTAAGCCTCTTGGAAAATTCACTCTCATTACCCATATAGCTATCATTAAATTTTACAAAAGTGCTATTCATAACAGGCTTTTGCCCAAAGAGTTCTTCATATTTATCAGGCAAAATATACATGTAATTCATAGCATAGTTTTCGGCAATCTCGGTAACCTTTACAGATACTTGTTGTGACTCTGCATCTTTCAGCTCTAAACTATCACCAACATCGAGGTCTAACATATCTGCCAGTTTTTGAGTAATTACTACGCCCTCTTTTGATAATGGAATAGGTTCATGCCCTTTTGCTTTCCTTAAAGTGATAAATTCAGAAAATTTCATGGTATCTTGGGGAACAATCACATTGATATTGTACCAATCATTTTTGACACCTGCCTCCATCTCCTTTGCTCGCACATCAAGTATGGAAGATACCGAGGTATCACCTTTAATGAGATCTTTTGCACTGTTGAGTTCTGTTTCCGATTCATTTTCATCTAGTATTATCATAGCATCATACGTAAATATCTCACCATACTGCAGAGGGACAATAGCTGAAATGCAATCCTTCATGCCAAATCCAGCCAGCATTAATGCAGTACACCCTGCAACTCCTAGCATAGTCATAATAAATCTCTTCTTGTATCTTAGAAGATTTCTAACCGTTACCTTACTGAAAAAGCCTAGCCTTTTCCATATAAAAGGTACCCGCTCAATCAAAACTCTTTTTCCTAGCTTTGGAGACTTTGGACGCATAAGCTGTGAGGGCTGTTCTAATAATTCCTTGTAACATGCAAAATATACTGCAGTAAATGAACACACCACTCCCCCAATGGTTATAAGTATTGCATAGTCCCACCTAAACGGGCTAATAACAGCAGGTAATCTGTACAACATTGCATAGGCATTTGAAATTACATAAGGAAAAACCTTAAGTCCAATGGAGATTCCCACCAAACTGCCCGAAACACTTGCAACCGCTGCATAAATTAGAAATTTTGCTGCAATAGCCATATTTCCGTACCCCAAAGCCTTATAAGTACCTATCTGGGTTCTTTGCTCCTCAACCATTCTGGTCATGGTAGTAAGACATACAAATGCTGCAACTATAAAGAAGAAGACAGGAAATATCTTTGCAATATTGTCAACTCTTTGGGTATCATCCTCAAATGACGAATACCCAGGATTACTTGTTCTGTCTAGCACATACCATTTTACTTGTGGTATTTTTGCGAGATCACTTTCACCTGTTGATATTTTTTCCCTAGCTTCGGCAAGCTTTTTATCGGACTCGCTTTTATTTTTTTCATATTCTAGCATCCCTTTATCAAGTTCACTTTGGGACGATATAAGCTTATTCTCAGCATTTTTTATACCTTGCTCTCCATTTGTTTTACCAGCATTAAACTCCTTTTTGCTTTTCTCAAGCTCTATTTTACCCTGGTCAAGCTTTTGTCTGGCCACCGTTAATGCACTCTGAGCCATAGCTAGTTGTTCCGGAGTCATAAATGTTTTATTCTGTTCAAAGTCTTTTAGCTGTTGCGAGTATTGCTGTTCACCCTGTTGAAGCTGTTGTTCAGCCTTTTTGATAGCTTTTTGTCCCGATGCCAGCTTCCTTTCAAGCTCTTTTTTGTTCTTTTCTAGCTGTTTACGCCCATCCTCAATCTGCTGTTTTGCCTCATTCAGCTTGTCTGCTGCTTTACTAAGCTGCTCTTCTTGCTCCTTCTCACCATTTTCTAAATCTGCTTTTGCTTTATCTAGTTTTTCTTTAGCCTCGGTATAAACCTCATCATATCTGGCTTTCTGACGTCCTTGTGCAATTTCCTCAAATCTTTTTATCTGTGCATTTATATTTTGAGTGTACTCATCTGAGTAAGCAGACAATCCCTCCGTCGATTTCAGTGTAACAAAAGCCTCTGTATAGTAGTCCATTTTGAATACTTTGTCTGATAAACAAATATACGTCGAAACTGACCCATTACCGATTGATGAGGTTCCCTTTTCCATTGTCATATAATATGGATTCTCAATAAGCCCAACAACCTTGAAGCTATTTTGTTTAAGGTAGTCCGATATGTCTTTATCTGCAATTCCGGTATCAAATGTTACGGTATCCCCAATTCTTAGACTGCCCGATGCATTGTTGTATTCCGCTACGCATTCTTTGTCGTTGATTGGGAGCCTACCTTCAATAATCCTAACCCTGTTGATATAAGCTCCATTTTGGGTATCTTTCAAATCAAGTGGAATTGAGTGTATTTTAGCTACAGCATCTATAGAATTATGCTTTGCAATAGCATCTATTGTAAAGGATGGCATTAACTCCTTTATATTCTTTTCGGACTTAATTGCAGAAATATCTTCCTGGTTGAGCCCATAGGAAGATACTATTCTGATGTCCATCAGGTTATTATCCACAAAATATTGGTCAGCGGTCAACTTCATATCAGGTGCGGTAGCTTTTACCCCTGAAAAGAAGCCTGTTCCCAAAGCAATGATTGAAAATATGGCTATAAATCTACTCTTTGTCTTCCAAACTTCTCGTAATGTATCCTTTAAGTGTGCATTCTTCATTACCATTCAATCCTTTCAACAGGAGTAGGATTATCATTTAAAACAATGCTATCCACCTTGCTATTCTTAATTTTTATAACTCTATCAGCCATGGGTGTAATAGCAGAATTATGCGTTATTACTATAACTGTCATCCCGCTATTTCTGCAGGTATCCTGTAAAAGTTTAAGAATGCTTTTCCCGGTATTATAGTCAAGCGCACCGGTTGGTTCATCGCACAAAAGCAACTTAGGCCTTTTTGCCAACGCTCTTGCAATTGCAACACGTTGCTGCTCACCTCCTGATAGTTGAGCAGGGAAATTATCCAACCTATCTGCTAGTCCCACCTCACTAAGCACCTGCTCTGCAGGAATTGGATTTTTACATATCTGAGACGCTAGCTCAACATTCTCTATGGCAGTGAGATTTTGAATCAAATTATAGAATTGAAATACGAAGCCAACATCATACCGTCTATAGGTAATGAGTTGTTTTGGCTTATAAGAACTTATTTCATTATTGTCAACTATTATCTTGCCATCACTAACAGTATCCATACCTCCGAGCATGTTCAGTACAGTGGTCTTTCCTGCTCCACTCGGCCCTACAATAACAACAAATTCTCCCTTATTTATTTCAAAAGATATTCCATTAGCCGCATTTATGGTAACCTCACCCATTTTATATCTTTTGTATACATCTATAAACTGCACATAGCTCGTCATAAAAAGTTCCTCCAAATACTAGCGTTCCCCTTTGTCAACCATTTCTTCCCTATATACTCTTATTATAACTCATTAAAAGATTACTTCAAAACTAAAAAAATTCTTGCCTATTATTATATTTACAATGTATTATTGTTATATAAATTATTTACATAAATACTTTACCTTAACAATATGTTAATACTACTTATTTCTTTCATATTTCACGGATATATTCTTATAAAGCTGATATAACTCATCACTAAGGTTGTTTATAGCAACTCAATCAGCCATACTACATAAAAATTATTAATTTTATGTTAACTTGTATAGTTTATTATTTTAAGCTTATTAAGGAGGGTAAAATATTGTCCAAATTTATAGAATTTATTAAAATTAACCTTTCATTTATAAAAAAGACTGCTTTGATATATAGCATTTTATGTAGTATTTTAATTATTACAGCTGCTATATTCCTTTATGATTCCAAGGATAACGAGTACGCTAATCAGTACCCGATAGACAATTGGACGATATCTGTAAACGGTGAACAAGAAGCAACTTCCATATCACTACCGTATAAATTAACTGATAATTCTTCAAAGGTTATAGATTTATATACTATAGTACCTGTGAAACATTACCAAGTTGAAGCTATTATGTTTACAGCTTTTCAAAAAAATGTTTGGGTTTATGTTGATAATGAGTTAATCTTCCAAAAAAAGTTTGAGATAGAAGGTTATAATTCTACCGAATCAGGTAGCGGCAAAGTAATTATAACGTTACCTCATGATTCAGAGGGGAAGGAACTTCATATAAAATTAGAAAAGGTAGTAGTTAGTGACAATGGCCCAATTCCTGCAGTCAACATTATTAATGGTGCTATAACTCCTGCCAATTCTATAATTCAAAACAAGTTCATATTTGCATCAATGTTACCTGTTTTATTCTTTGGCATAGTGCTAATTGCTGCATCAATAGCATATAAAAGTCTCAATCTACAGCTCTCAGCGTTAATACACTTGGCAATGTTTATGCTAACAGAGTCTATTTGGGTATTGTGCAATAGTAAGCATATAGAAGTTTTTACTCAGAACTGGGTATTAGTTCACCAACTTGAATATATGTGTCTCTATAGCTTACCATACTTTTTATGGTCATTCTTAAAGTATAACTGGAATTCAAAGTCTAAAACAATCAACTATATGACATATATTACAGGCACATTTTTTGTAATAGCTTTAACCTTAAGAATCTTTTTTCAGGTTAATTTCTTTCACTTATTGCATATTTTTCACTTAGTTGCCTTATTAAACGTTCCAGCTATTATTTATGTGTTATTTAGAATGCAAAAGAATAAAGCTATTTCTATTAAGACATTCTCTATAGGTATATATGCATTAGCATTAACATGTATTATTGACATAATTAAGTATTACTTCTTTATATCGGATAAAACATATTCCAACTTTTTTATTTTAGGTATTGAGATAATGACTGTATTTTTGGTGCTGAGCTTTATTTATTCAACCAAGGAAAAGATGGCTAAAGCCTTTAATGATATTGCAAATCAGCGTTTGTCTATCGAGCATAAAAGGTATAACATAATAGCAAATAATACTAATGATATTTTCTTTGATTGGAATATTGAAAATAAAACTGTTTTCTTTACCAAACAATTTGAAGAATATTTTGAGACAAAACCAGCTTTGACAAATTACCCTTACAGCTTGTTGGATAATATCTCCTTAGTTAACGATAAAGAAGAGTTCTTAAGCCTCTATAAAAGAATAGAGGAAGGATCACCTTACGAAGAAGCAGAACGCTGCTTTATAACCTCACAAGGAATTAAAAAATGGTACAAGGTATCTGTTACTACCGTTTTTGGAGAAAAAAATAAACCCATAAGGGCAATAGGTATTTATAGGGATATTACTGAAACAAAGGAACTACAGCAATCTTTGGAGCGGCACAAACAGTATGAGAAATTTAATCAAGAATTGTTTGATAATGTTTGGGAGGCTGATATATCTAACAATAAAATTGTCGAACAAAACAGTATTCAACTTGAAAAAAATGCTGTTAAGATTGAAACCTGCTCATTTGACCAATTTATCGAATTAATGTCACAAAAATATGTGCACCCTGATTTTGCAAAAGACTATAAAAAGGTTCTGTCTAGAAAAAATATACTAGATATGTTTAATAAAAATTTTACTTCTATACAATATGATTATCTTGAAGCTAATAAAAAAGATAATTATGAATGGATACGTATGAATGTTCACATATTCAGAATGCCCTTTGACAATACGCTTAGGATTATATGCTATTTTAAAAATATAGATGCTGAAAAGAAGAAAGAACTTGAATTACGAGAAAAAAGTATGCGGGACTCATTAACAGAACTTTACAACAAAACATCAATAAGCAATATTATTGATGAATTCCTTACTTCAGACGAAGGAAGAAAAAGCTCTCATGCCCTGCTCATGCTAGATATTGATAATTTTAAAGGCATAAACGACCAATATGGTCATGCCACTGGTGACAAGGTAATCATTGAGATGAGCAATCTATTAAAGCATTACTTTAGAGAGACAGACTTTATAGGTCGTATCGGAGGGGATGAATTTGTTATATTACTAAAAAACACTCATAACAAACAAACCATCTCCCATAAAGCAGAGCAAATATGCGAGGCAGTGACTAATGAAATGCATGCCTTAAATTGTGGTATTTCCATCAGTATAGGTATTAGCATTTTCCCCAATAATGGCACAGATTACAATACCCTCTATATCAATGCAGACAGTGCTTTATATAATTCTAAGAAAATTGGTAAAAACACATTTTCTTACTATAAACCATAACATTTGCTTCATTTATCTTTAGTCTATACTAGTATTTGCACCACAGAAGAAAGCCCCTTTCGGGTCTGAAAAATAAAAAATGGGTTGCTATGCAACCCATTTTTTTATCACTTATTTACTATTTAATTATTCAAAAGTAGAGTTATTCTCCGAAGATATTACGTCACCAGGATTGTCCGAAGAATTTGTATTTGACCACTCACGCTCCAAAGATGCCCAATCACGAGTCGGACACAGCTCAGTCCATATCTCGTAGGTAGTACCTTCAGTAGTATCCACTACCTTTTTAAAATTGTGTGAGTTGGTTGCTTCCTGTACATCAGCGTAATACCATGTGCTATCATTACTATTATCCTTCCACACCTTCATATCTTTGAGCAGATGCTCCTTAACAGGTTCACGCTCAAGAACACGATTTATTATTGCCATAGCTTCACAACGTAATATGTTGTTGTCAGGCAAGAAGGTACCATCTGTATTACCATTAACCAAGCCATTCATTGCTGCTTTGTTAATATCATTAGCTGCCCAGTGACCATTAATATCACTAAACAGATTTTCGCCCTCATATTCTCCTCCAAAGAAGCGAACAGCAATTGCCGCAAATTCGGCTCGTGTAATTGGAGCATTAGGGTTATATTTCCCCTCCGGAGTTCCTTTTACAATTCCACTTCTGTATAGTGTAGAAACGGCATTATTATACCAATCAAAGGTATATACATCTGTGAAGTTATTTGTCTTTGACCAGAATTTGTTTCGTGATTCCTCAGTAAATAATCTGAAGAAAATGGCAGCAGTTTCTCCACGAGTAATAAAATCTTCAGGATGCACAAGGCCGTCATCTGCACCTATAATGTATGCGTAATGATCTCCCTTATCTAACTCTGGTAACTCATCTCCTGGAACTGGTTCTTCTGGAATTTCTATATCTGTCTGTGGTGGTGCACTAGCTATATACTCAGCCGTAAACACCCATTCTATAGCTCCTTGTAGCGATTGTATATCATTACCAGCTGTCACCGGGATATCCAGACTTACATCAATATCCAAGGTGCCATTATTAGTGAACGTTCCTAATCTTACCTTCTGTGCAAGATTCTCCTTTGACAATACAGTGTTTCCAACCTTAACAGTGAGTGTTACCCCCTCTTCACTCAAAAGCTTCGTATAATCCACAGCCTCATTCTCGGTTATATTGTCCCCATCTACCTGTGTCTTTAGGTACATATTTACTACACCGTTACCTATATTGGAAACCTTAGTTTTTATTTTTTGAGTTACAGAGTCACCTGGCATAAGATTTTTCATATTAGGGAACAAATCAGGATATTGGTGTCCATCATCATCCTCAAAGGGTGACACATTTGAAAACAAAAACTTTCCCTTTGCATGATCATATGTCACTGTTGGAAGTTCATCATCAGCCATTACTGTAACTATCATTGACCCTATAATTAATGCGAATATTAATATCATTGCTAAAATTCTTTTCACTGTGTGTCACCCCCTTAGTTATTTTGTACTGATAAAGTTCCATCTTCTGCCACAGCCGTGACTTGCGTCCATTGTGATAATACAGTACTGCTTGGTTGCGCTTGAATGGAATCTATAACTATTTGCAAATTCATCTGATAGTTTTCCTCTATTGTTGATACAGAAGCCGTTTCTATTAGCTTCTCTGTAGTCGTCCCAGCTGGAACTGGCTTAATGTAATAGTAATATCCATCCTGAGCCTTCTTCCAGTTACTGCTTCCAAATGTTATATCCAAATCATCTAAGCTCGCCTTTTTGCTAACAGCAGTAAACTTACCATCTTCATTATAACTGCCCCAGGTTGGTATAATTGCAGCGCGGATATATCCAGTGCAATTCCCATTATTAGTAACTGTAACATTGCTTTTTGTCTCATTATTGAAATCTTCGTTAATATCAGGAATAACACTCCCCACTTCGAATTTATTTTCTACTGGGTCTGTTGTTGCAGTTACCCATGCTAGCGTTCCTGCTGAAGCAATTAGAGTTATAAGTAGAAGAGATATAATAATAGAAAACCTCTTACTGCTTTTTGCATTGATTCTCTTTCTCATCTCTTATCCCTCCTTCTCATTAATCAGTTTTTTATCGAATATGTTTTCAGCTGAATCTGTAGTTCCTACCCAGACTTTATCATTACGATTATTGTTAAATGTAACATTACTGCTTGTTGAACCTACATTCTGTACAGAACTACTACAGTCGTATTTCCATGACCAGTTTGTATCTTCTGTTACTGAGTAATTACTTGACGTCATGTTCTTTACTACTTTGCTGCAAACATATCTATCTCCGCTCTGACTGAATTCATCAGGAGACATAACAATTGTTGTCAACACTTGCCCAGTTCCATCTGTAATTCTGAAAATAAAGCTTTGTTGTGGCGCTTCATCAACCGTCTTTGTAATAGTTATATCGAACTCAGTTATATGAATTACAAACTCCACATCTGAAGTACTTCCTATGTGTTCATTGCTATGGCCACAGGCTGAATCATTTGTGCGAACAAAGATTACATGCCGTGTGATGTCCTTGCCATTAACAACCACTGAAACATCAAAGTTTGTCTCACTTGTTACTGCAAATGTTGTATTGCCATTATTGGTAAGAGAGTATGTCAATGTCCAATCTGTGCTTACAACATTACCGTTATTAACGTCCTTCCAAACAACACCCTCATAGTTGTCGCTTACTGGTGTTACCATAGTTCCTGGTGAGACAGTAGTATCCTTCCATGTAATTGTTGGTGCCAGAACACGTATTACAGGTTGAATTGCTCCAGCCTCACTATCAACCTCTATATCAGCAGCCTGCACAGCTCCACTTGCTATAGGAGTTACTGTTGCGGTCAATGTATACTCCTGCTGCTGAGTAATACTTTCGATAGTGGGAGGGACAGTGTCCCAGGAGCCTGTAGTACTGCCACTACCAATTGTATATTTATACTCTGTTCCATCTCCAGTAGTAAGTGTATATACAATATTAACATTCGCATTGTTGGTACCATTTAGGGTAAAACCACTCACAGAGCCTATCAGATCACTTTGTACTACATCAGTACCAATGCAAGTAATTTTCTCTGTACCGGTAATCTTATAGTTTATAGGTATGTCAACAGTAGGACTAATAAATGTCTCCAACGGAGAAGCATCATTACTACTCTGGTACACTCCAGATCCAGGTGCATTAGTTGGTATATTATTCCCACCAAAGCAACCACTTTCAACAACTATTGGAACTCTAATTATTATTTCTTTTCCTCTGAACTGGCCTGTAGCAACACCATTGTTGACAATTTCAGAAACGTATTCTTCTTGAAAATTAAAACCAGTTACATCTATCTGCTTACCATTTATCGTAACAGCAGGATTTGAAACACTTGTCCACTCAGCCTCTGGCTGGAATTCAAAGGTGTCACCTGTCTTCCCAATGCAATTTGCGGTGTATACTTTTATATCCTCAGCAATTGCATTCTCAGGTAGCCTAAAGTCAGGTGCTATTATATCCCTGATTACTGATGTACTATCCAATGTTGAAGAAGAAGTACCAGCCTCAATTTCCTCTGAAATAGTGAGGAAAATCTCCTTTAACGAAGTCTGGTTGTTAGCGATTAGGTAGTATCCTGTTTGTATCGCACCTCCTTCTTCTGACACTCCATTTTCGTCCATGCTCTGAGCTTTAGGATAATTACTGGACATATAGTTCATATACTTGTTTTCAGAAGCTTGTAAATCATCTGGGTTGGCGGCATCAAATATACCAATTGAATATACTGTTGCACCGGTATCCTTAATCGTCTTTGCATTTGAGATAGCACTGTTAGCAACATTGGTTTCAAAGGAATTTGAGCTAGTAGGTGAGCCATCAGTAAATACAATAACTACTCTATTCCTATTTTCACCATCCCCCAAAGGATTTTGTGCCAATATCTTCTGAGCCATTTCCATACCTAGATCAGAACGGGTTGCTCCATTTGTAGCAAGAGCTGCTATAGCATTATCAATAATGGCAGCGTTGCAGCTTACTAATGCATTCTTATAAGTGGTATCAGTAGCGTTATTATAAGCAACTCCTACTGTATTCTCGGTATTCCCCGAAACCTCATAAACACTATTATTTCCCTCTACGGTCAACACCTCTGTATTATTGCCGTAACCACTTTGTGATGCGAAGCCTACTATGGCTAATCTATGATCTACATTATTCTGAGCAGCATTTGACTTAACCTCATCAACAAAGTTTTCAACCGCTCCCTTTAGTGCCTCAACTCTTTGTATTTCTGAGGAAGCAACTGTTTTATAATAAATTCCCTCACTATCTGAAACTTCGGTTAAAAGGCCCAACAAAAATACGTCCTTCTCATGATATACCGTACCATCCTCTTTTGAAAAAGTGTACGTATAACCAATGGCCATGTCTTTCCATACTTTTGTTACATCCAGCTGCTTATATTCACCATTCTCGTCCTTGTAATAAACAGGAGTACTGTATGAGTTGTAATACGAACCAGTATAAGCAGTGTATGTTTCCTCTGCTTCATAAGTAAATGGGTCTGCCATACTTCCTGACTGGTCCAGTACCAATACTATGTCTGTAGGCACTGCTGTTGTTTCAGTAGTAATATTAAGTTCGCCTGTTGCAAATGCCTTCAATGTGATTTCATAGCCATTGTTTGTTTGCAATACTTCTTTTGACAATTCTATGCCACTGCTAGCTGTATTGTCCTGACCACTATCGGAGGTTGTAAACACAGTTGCAGGAAGATTGGCATCATCTGTCAGATCATCTAGTTCATCATTAGAAGGGCCCTCGGGCGTGTTTACCTCTATATTTAGGTTTACATCTGTTGCGTTTACATCAACAGCATATCCGAAGTTTGTAATTCCCAGCATCAGGCAGCCAACTAGAATTAGTGCTACAATTCTCTTTTTCATCCATTTCACACCCCTTTTCTAATTAATCCTGTAGTCCAATCTCAGGCCATCCTACTATATCTAAAATAGACCCATTATCAGGTATAGGGTTGTTTTTTACTTGAACTGCTTGCGCATCAATATCTAACTTAACCTTACAGCCCTGATATTCATTAGCCATATCTTCAGAAAATTTAACACTTTCAAATGGTGCTACACGCTTACCAGCGGAAACCTTACCGGTATAATAGTACCAACCATCTTTGAGTGTCCAGTTTTTTGTATCTATATCAGGTTGTATTACAGCATTGTCAAGAATTGTACTGCCATCTGCCGCTGTAACCTCTATGTTTATTTTCACTCTTGTATAAAAATCTTGATTCCCAACATTCTCAACGTAAGGTATTTTTGATACAGCTTGTCCCGGCAGAACTCCAGTAATCAGACCATCTGCAGGATAATCTACTAGTTCCCCTTCACTAGCAATTTGCATTTCATGAATATTTAGCTTGATAGTGCCAGTGGTAATTATATTTGAGGCATGTCCCTCTGAAGTTAAGTATGCTATACTTCCATACGCCATCACAGCTAGAAGAACAATCAACAATCCACTTGCCAACAATCTTCTTTTCATCACTACTGACCACCTTTCTATGAATATTAATACTTTAACTAATAAAAAATAGAGCGAAAGAAGTATATTTTCTTTCGCCCATTTAAAGTAAAATATCATTCTTTGTCCAATTGATAAACTATTTAGTATTAAAGACAAAGTTTATTTTAATTATCTTAATTTTGCGCATATACCCCTGTTACTGCTGTATAAGCTGACGCAGCATCTGTGAATCCTGCCTGCTGAATAGCATATGCTGTAACAACTATGTTTGATTGTGCATAATTAGAGAGAGTAGCTGAATCCACATTTCCTATTTTTAGTTGCTGAAATACATTTAAATCAACCTTTTGTGTAGTTGCTTCTTGAGTCTTGTAATATACCCCATCAACTCCTTCTAGAGCTGTCCAGTCATTTGCTTCAATTTGTTCAGCAATAGTCTTGTATCCATTTTGTTCGCTTGCTGCCTCAATATTTGCTAGCCCGTTTTCTACTTTAATAAATACATAGCAAGCCTCACTATTTGCACCTATATGAATCTGAGGGTCTTTTACATATTGCTGACCAGGAAGTAAATGATACGTATTAGCTGTATCACGATCTTTATCTTCAGAACTATTATCAACATCTGTTTCGTCCATTGTCATAGTAATATTACCAACTGTAAATGTATTGGTAACTTCTCCAGTGTCGGTTAACCATGCTATTGTTCCAGTAATTCCAACAAAGGCTGCTACTAATACCGCTGCAAGTACAACTAATTTTTTGTTCATAATATCATTCTCCTTTTAAATTTTTTCTTAGTGCTGGATTTTTGTATAATTCCTTAGTATCACTCTTTTACTGATTTATGTGAACTAAATTTTGCTTTCCCTGCACATTTAATTAGTTCAGGGAAAAACATTAATATCAGTAAAATGCCTATGGCACCCCAAGCAATATACTTTTCTGGAGGATTGGTGAGAAAATTTGAAATATACCCAAGGTATGGTAGATGCAATATTGGTTTGCCAACAAGATTTTCAAATCTAACTGGCGCTCCATCTGCTGAATCATTAGCATCTCCCTTGGTAGTGAAAAATCTCTCGGCTTCATTTATATCCACCACCCTATGCGTTGCTATTACTAAGTCGTCGTTCATTACAAATGTAATGGGATCGCCAACCTCTATTTGCTCAGGTGTGGTTGTCTTAACATAAATCATACCACCCGTCATATATGTAGGCTCCATACTACCACTTAAAACTACGTAAGGAGTTAACCCTACTATCCTTACACCTACTAATAATACCGCAAGCGTAACAGTTAATAATACTAGTAACCAGGTAAGTATGTTCCACACTTTTTTGAGTGTATGCATAATATT
>JAEZFR010000394.1 GCA_023417285.1 Bacillota bacterium | reverse complement strand
ATAATCAGGCTGCTAAATGTTTCAAAATTCGTTGTCAATGATGTATAATATTGTATGTAAAACTAATCTTGGAGGCTACTTAGAAGTGAAACAATTAATACGACTTATAAAATATGCAAAGCGCTATTGGGGCTATCTGATATTGGCTGGAATAAGCCTTATAGCTATTACTGCACTGAACCTTGTAAGCCCATGGCTTATAAAGGAATTGGTAAACCTTTTGACGGATAAAATGGACAGTGGCACTATGCTTTCAATCAGAAACATGGCAATTATACTGGGTATTACCTATGTTGTGAGAATACTATTCCGATACTTGAATAACTACTATAATCATGTTGCTGCATGGAAGCTAGTTGCTGATATGAGGGTACGTGTATATGACCATTTGCAAAAGTTATCTCTAGGGTATTATCAGGATAAACAGACAGGACAGCTTATGTCCCGTACTATCAATGATACATCAACGTTTGAGGTGCTTATAGCACATGCTGTTCCCGACCTTATAACAAATATTTTGATACTCATTGGAGTTACTATAATACTATTTATAATGAATCCATATCTGGCGTTGTTTACACTTATACCTGTTCCCTTCCTGTTATTTGGCTCATGGATATTTGCAAAGAAAATACGCCCCAACTTCAGAAAGGCTCAAAGTACAGTAGCCGACTTGAATGCTACGCTGCAGGATAATATATCTGGAATGAAGGAAATACAGGTATTCAATCAGCAGGAAAGAGAAAAAAAGCATGTTAAAAAGAGGGCTCATGCCTATACGGAGTCCATTTTGCATGCTCTCAAGCTCAGCGCAGTATTCCACCCAACTGTTGAGGCGGTTAGTTCAATGGGAACCGTTATTGTAGTTGGGTTTGGTGGATGGATGGCTCTTAATGGGACAATATCTGTATCTGACATCGTTGGTTTTTTACTGTATTTGAACCTCTTTTATCAGCCTATTACTGCACTTGCTAGAGTTATTGAGGATCTTCAGCAGGCACTTGCAGGCGCGGAGCGAGTTTTTGAAGTATTAGATACCGAGCCGGATATCAAGGATACCCCGTCCGCAAGTAATATTGGAAAAACCAGTGGTGATTTGGAGTTTAATAATGTAAGCTTCCACTATATTGATTCGGCACCGGTGCTCCAGGATATTTCCTTTAGAGCAAAACCGGGACAAATGCTAGCATTAGTTGGCCCTACCGGTGTTGGCAAAACCACCATTATCAGTCTTATTGCCCGCTTCTATGACCCTGTTGATGGCTCAGTAAAAATTGATGGGCGTGATTTGAAGGATATTACACTTGAATCCCTGAGAAATCAGATTAGTATTGTTTTGCAAGATATATTCCTCTTCAACGGCTCGGTTGCTGATAACATCGCTTATGGCTGCACAACCGCGACCAGGGATGAGATTATACAGGCTGCCAAAACAGCAAGGGCACATGACTTTATTATGAGCTTGCCCGAAGGATATGATACTGTAATTGGTGAAAGAGGCGTAAAGCTTTCGGGAGGTCAGAAGCAGAGACTTTCTATAGCAAGAGCAGTTCTTCGTGATACACCAATTCTTATATTGGATGAGGCTACTGCAGCAGTAGACGTTGAGACAGAAGCCCAAATACAACAAGCAATTCAGGAACTAGCAGGTACAAGAACTATAATTGTTATTGCCCATAGGTTATCAACTGTAAAAAGAGCTGATAATATTATTGTTATTGCAGATGGAAGCATAGAAGAACAAGGCACTCATGAGGAATTACTAAAGAAAAACGGAGTATACAAGCAACTTTGTGAGATACAGCTGAGTTCGGCAAAAAGCTAGTCATTATGAGCTGAGTTTCGCAAAAGGCTATAGTAATAGCTGAGTTCTGCAAAAAGTTAGTAATTATAGTCAATATTGTAAAAGGCTTAGTAATAGTTTAGCTCGGCAAGAAGCTAGTAATAATCTATAAACTAATAAATATATAAATATAAACCAATGGTATTTTAAATAAATAACATCGATATAAAGAATGAATTCTACTGTATCACATTCATACCGTAGAAAAAGGAGATTGAGATATGAGTGATTTTTATCCAATTATTAACAAGAGGCTCGTCCGCTCCAACAAGCTGGTGCGAAAAATACAAAAGGAAAACATAAAGCAACATAAGCACATCAAGGGCAAATACCCGAAAGTTAAAATAGGAAAGATTGCAGCTCTTGTAGATAGTAATTGCTTTGATTTTGCTCAAGCTCTACAGCCAATTGGTTTTCCTGACATTAAGGATATAAACGATTTACTCATAAAGCTCAAACAGTACAATATAACAGGCATGAGCGGAAGCGGTTTCCCCGCTTCCGACAAAATTAAAACATTTATGGCTTCAACTGCTCAAGAGAAATATATTGTGATTAATGCTGTTGAATGCGACCCTGGTTTGGTACATGACTCATGGTTGCTCATCAATCGATATGAATATATAAGCGGTGCTGCAATCTTCCTAAATAAAGAGCTTGGAGTAAAGAGGACTATACTAGCTACTAAAGCAATACCACAGGCTAATATTCAGGCCACAGCTACCACTACTAATAAATCCACCTCTACTTCCACTACTAAGCCAGCTTCTAATTCGACTACTCAACCATCCTCTAATTTCATTACTCAATCAACCTCTAGCTCGCATACTAAATTCCCCATGCCTGAGATTTACCAGGTTCCAAACCGTTATCCCATGGGAGAGGAACATATACTAGTTAAAGAAGTACTCGGCATTGACCTCTCTGCTAAAGATATTCCTGCCGAACATGGCATATTAGTAATTAATCTTCAGACCGTTGAAACAATAGGAGAAATACTAGTAGGTCAGTATAAACCAAATACACGATATATAACAGTTGCAGACTATACCTATGGGCAGGCAGCTGTAGCTAAAGTCGTCAATGGAATGCCTGTAATGGATACTCTGCAGAAGGTGTTTGGTTCACCCGATGGCGAGAAAGCGTACTCGGGATTTGGGGTAATGGGTGCAATAGCTTCTTCACCTGAAACAATTATTTCTCCAATAACAAACATGATTTGCTATTCTCAAGACTTCCAATACTCAGACCCAACTAAATGCAAAAAGTGCGGAGCCTGCTCAAGAAAGTGTCCCATGAGCGTATCGGCAAAGGAAATTATTCAAGCGTATATCAAAAAACTGAATGATGATTTATCAAAGTATAATATTGATATCTGCATAGGATGTGCTACCTGTAATTATCATTGCAGAGCAGGAATAAACGTTGCGGATGTTATTCTGAGAGCTAGGTAGGCCTCAAGTTCCCTAGCAATAATTGAACTAGTCCTAATCTTTTTCACTATTTACATAGATGGATACTCTAATGTTCATACAATCTTTATTATAAAAATTTATTTAAAATATTATTGACTCTCCTGTAAGGGTAGGGTTTATTATTTCATTGAGGCCTCAAATTAAAGTAAATACGGGTGATTGAAATGTTCAAAATAGGCGATTTTGCAAGGTTAAATAAGGTAACAGTAAAGACATTGCGACACTATGATAGTATAGGATTGCTACAACCTGAGAAGATTGACTCCTTTACTGGTTACAGATACTATTCAGCAAGTCAGATGCTAAAGCTGAACAGAATACTTTCTCTCAAGGATATTGGATTCTCTCTTGAAGAGATTGCAGTAGTTCTTAATAAGAATGTACCCTCCGAGCAAATGCAGACGATTTTGGAAGTAAAGCGTGCTGAAATATCAGCTAAGCTAGCATCTGAGCAGTCTAGACTATCCCGTATTGAAAACTATTTAAAAACATGTAAACAGGAGGCATATATTATGAAATATGATATTGTATTAAAGAGTGTAGAACCTATACGGGTTGCATCTCTTAGGAATTTTATTCCTAGCTATAGTGAGCAGGGTCATCTGTGGGACGAGCTTGCTAGTTACATCAATAAAAATGGCGCAAAGATAGTTCCACCGTGTATGGTAATTTACTATAATGGGGGCAAAAATGAGTCCTCAATTGATGCAGAAGTAATTGAACCAATTGAAGGAAATCTGAAAAGCAATGAACGAATTAAGGTAAGGGAACTTGAGAAAGTAAGCGAAATGGCATGCGTTGTTCATAAGGGCCCATATTCCAATCTTTATATGGCATATAGTGCCATTACTCAATGGATTGAGGATAATAATTACGAAATAATTTCACCTAATAGAGAGCTGTACATTAGGGGTGAATTGAATTCATCTAGCCAAGATGAATATATTACAGAACTACAGTTTCCAGTAAGAAAACTTCATAAATAACTTACATAAGATTAAAGAGCTCACAATGCAGTGCACCTCGAAACGACAGGTTTTTGTCTAACGTTTGGGGTGCAAGCACATTAGGGCTCTTTTTATGTCTTCTCCAATATGGCAAAGAAGCTACTTTTACAACTTTTAGAAAGTATACTACCTTTGATTAGTGCTAAAGAGCTTTTAAATAGGTTCTCAATTGGACTTCTATAAACTTTACTTAACTGCCTTAATAACATAATCCCACATGATATCTACTGTATCGGACTTATCTTTTGAGCGACTATTATCGTTAGCCGTGATAACGGTAACCAGGTCTATTTGTGGTACTACAATAATATATTGTCCTCCTGAGCCAGATGCAGCATAAGCCTCAATTACTTTTCCATCCTTGGCTTCATACTCACTCGTCCAGAACAAATAACCGTACCCCGATTCTGCATTCACAGAAATCTTCTTTGTTGTAGATTCCTTAATCCATTGCTGTGGGATAATTTGATCACCATCCCACACCCCATTTTTTTGATACAAGTACCCGAACTTTGCCATGTCTCTAGGCGTAAGGCTTAAACCAAAGCCCCCGCTGTAATGTCCCTCTGAATCACAATGCCATTTTACCCCTTCTATTCCTAAAGGCATAAATAAATACTTTTGAGCGTATTCAAGAGTACTCATTTTAGATGTTTCTTCAATAATTGCTGAAAGAAATTGTGTTAAACCTGTATTGTATGTAAATCTTGTACCAGGATCAAAAATCATTGGCTGATTTACGGTATAGTCAAAATAATCTCGACTCATATAAAATGAACCAAAATTATCATCTACAGATTTTAGTCCTCCCTGCATTGTTAAAACGTTTTTTATAGTTATATCCCTTTTTCTTTTATCATCTACATTAGTAAAGCAATTTGGTACAATATCAGAAACTTTTTGTTCTACCCCTTTTACTAAGCCATCATTAATAGCAATACCTGTTAATGCAGACATAACACTTTTTGTAACTGAATACACTGGATTAGCATCATTTTCATTCATACCTTGATAATATTTCTCATATACAAGGAAGCCATTTTTTACTACCAAAAGGCTATAGATATTTGGATAATTATCTTGAATCCGTTTATCAGCACTATCAAGAAAAGTTATGTCAAGGCCCTGTTCTTCTGGAGTAGATGTCTTCCACGTAAAATTACTTGTGGCCTTTTTTGTCTCATCGGCTGCGTTGACAGAGTCCTTATTTGTCTCATTAGCATCTATGACAGAGTCCTTGTTTGTCTCATTTGCTATGCCAAAATTCTTATTATTACTGTCACTCTTTGTGGCACATGCAACCATAGCTGCACATAAACAAAATACCATTAAAATATTAACAAATATTTTCAATTGCTAAAGTCTCCCTTTTAAGTTAATTTGCTACATTAAAAATACCACGCTAGTAATTCCCATCCAAAGAGTATTGTTACTATTGTTCCAATGGCTATAAATGGCCCAAATGGAACAGCATCCTTTTTACTTATTATTTTAAATATCATAAGTACTATACATATCAATGCAGCTGAAACCACCGATAAAAATATAGCAGTTATCATCAATTTCCAGCCTAAGAATAAGCCTATTGGAAAGAGTATCTTTATATCTCCCCCACCAATGGCATCAGTTTTATATATTGCAGACCCGATAACTCCTATAAGTAGGAAAAGTGCGCTGCCAGAAAAGGCACCTATTATTGGGTTCCACCAATTACTATCACCATAAATTGTGACAGGTAAGAAAAAGCTTGTTATGTAAAAGACTATTCCTCCTATTATGGCTGCTATAACCAGTTTATTTGGTATTATCTTTAGCTCAATATCAATAAAAGTAATTGAAACTAATATAGATGTGAGAAATATCATGCCCAAGAAATCCGGACTAAATCCATACCTTATATATATTGCCGTAAATAATGTTGCATTTATCAACTCTATTATTAGGTATCTTGGTGATATTTCTTTCTTGCAGTAGCTGCACCTTCCTCTTTGAAATATATAGCTAAAGATAGGAATTAAATTCTTTGGGCCAAGCTTATGTCCACAGCTCGTACAATGAGATGGTGCTGTAACTATAGATTCTCCCTTGGGTATTCTATAAGTACAAACATTCAAAAAAGATCCTATAATTGCTCCAAAAAGAAATACAATAGCTATATCCAAATGTCGCCACTCCCTAAAATAAGTATTTTTAAGGGGCTCAATCTCTTGAGCCCCTTATGTTAGTACAATTGTTAGTTTAAGTCAATTATTAAAGAGCAATTCTTTGAAACAGACTTATTGCCATTTGCAGCTGTACTTATTACTGTAATAGATGCCGTATACTGCTGGTTTATGTTGAGGTCACTCGTTACAATAACAGTTCTTTCAACATCGGATAGTCCTGCACCAGCCGCACTAAGAGTTTTTGTAAACACTACTTCTCCAGCTGTGTCCTTAACGTAAAGCACTGGTGAACTTGCTTCGTCAGTATACTTTGGAATAACTACCTTCAAGGTAGCATTATACTTAGTTCCTGATGTCTTAGCAACACTACTTACTGTAATACTTGGATCTTTATAACCCACATCACCTAAGTTAAAAGTAGAGCTAAATATATCTGAGGCCTTTGTAAATGCTGCTCCACCTGTGCTTGGGCTAGCAACTTCAGTAGAGGTTGTTATTCCTGCTGGTTCTGTACCCCAAATCAAAACACCATCGTAGTATACGCACATATTTTTGTTTTCTTTATAAGTGGAAGTAGCTGTTGCATCAAATGAATAGTCATTTGATTGTATATAATTTCTCATGCTGTCTTCCCCGGTTTTAATCTCCTTATAAAGCTGTGGCTGTACCCTGAAGTTTTTGCCTGCATCTAATATATAAGGTACATTAAATACAGTATCTTGATAGTAGTCACAGTTTATTGAGCTACTTGTAACCTTTGTAAACTGCATACTAATTCCTGTAGAGTTATAATTCTGATAGAGAATATCTCCTGTATTAATCTTTGCATCATCATAAGCATATTTCTGTCCACTACTTGGTATACCATCACCTGTATAGAAATATCTTACTCTAATCTTGGATAAATCAATTCCTGTTGTTCCAGTATTATAAAGAATAAATCTTGGATAAACTCTTGCTGTATCACCGGTAACTCCACCATTACTATACTCAAGTCTTATCTGTGTTCCAGCTGGTACACTAGTTGTAGGAGTAATGGATGAACCCCCACCTATGTCAATAATTGTACCATCATCTGCCTGACAAATAACGTAACCTTGGAATTTGTAATTTGTGTAACCATACAATCCATCTAAGCTTATTGTCGCTTTTATGTTTTGGTCAGAAGATGAGAACTTTACCTTAGGAATAGTTACTACTGCAACTGGTGAGCTTCCGCTAGCATCAACTGTGTAAGTAACATTGTTTATTGTAGTAGACGAACCCGATGCATTAACAAGCTGAGCATTATTACTATTTACTTTTGCAGTGAAATATTTATCCTTATTGGACAATTTATCACTGTAATTACTTCCTGGCAGTGCACTTATAGCTTGCAGTGTTGTTAATGCCCCACTACTCTCCTGCTTAAAGCCAGTCAAGTATAGCTTGTAAGTTAATCCGTTAGTTGGTTGATCAACTGCATCTATTACTGCTGCTGGAATATTTAGTACTAGATCTGTTGAAGCACAATAATTTACCTTGCTATCAACAGATATTGCAGCTGTAGTTAACAATGAAGGAGTATTTAAGGTAATTGATTTAACTGTCATTGTATAAGGTGCTGTATCCTTATCAAACTCATTGTCAACAGCTTTTGCCTTAACATTAAACTGATAGGAATTGCCGATTTCCATAGAATCAGATTTCAAAGTATAAACTACTTTGATTGACTCATTTTGGCCTAGCTTAACAGTTTTTGGATATCCATTTAGCTTTCCGTCGCTGCTTCCATAAGTTGATGTAACAACTGAGCTAGTATTAGTAACTGTTGGTGTTGTTAGGCTCCATCCCTCTGAAGCAGTTGGAACTAAAATATACTCCTGTTCACGTCCACCAAAGTTAGAAATAGTAGCTGTAAGCTCTACCTTCTGTGGATTTACATTCTCCCAAACCTTGCTTTCAATTTCTCTAAAGTCTATAGATACTCTTCCAGTCCATCCAATAACATTATAGAAGAACTTGTAATCCTCAACTCCATTTCCTCCACCATTTACAACGTCACATATTCCGCAGGCAACGTCATTTGCTGATAATATCAGCCTTCCCTTACCTATATTCGATGCAACAAGACTAGGATAGAAGTTTGAACCAATTTGATTCTTTACGATTACCTGAGTAGACGCCTCATAGCTTACACCCTGGCTAACTACAGTATTAGTAGCGTATTTAGGAACCCCATTTTGCATAGTAAGTCCTGTTATATAAGCAGTTTTCTTGCTATATTCATCAAGGTCTCCCAATCTGGTAATTTCATTGTTACTTATGGCTTTGCTGCCAGTTCTTGGAGCTATTGTAGGTGATATAGTAAATATATTATTGAGCAATGGATGAATATTGTTTGAATCATATATTACTTGATCATATCTAATACTATTTGTAGCGTTATAATAATTATTTTTGGTAAAGCCAATGCCTAAGAAGTTCCTTCCTGTGTCATTACCCGCTGCATCAAGTTCATGGATACTAAGACCATCACAATCCTCAATGAACATCTGTCCACCCTTAGCAATGAAGTCTTTTATTAATGCAGAGTTTTGCTGAGTTAGCTTCACTAAGCTGTGTGATGTTAAAAATAGAATAGAATACTTATTAACTAAGTTCTGGGCAACTTGATCATTTAGGTTTACCTCCCAGTACTTGTAGGTAGGATTTCCGCTGCTGTCATACCTGATGTTATTACTACTATCCCTTGCTACATCGTCTTTCCCATATGGTAAGCCTGTAGCAGTATTAGTTGCAACCATTGGATTTACGAGATTCCAATCCATTGGCTTATTGATATTTCTATCAAGATTTCTAAATAAGTCACTATCTGGATTAACTACATTGTCACTGTTATAGGCTTTATCGAGAATAACAATACCAACATTGATATCCTTCTGAATAGCAGTTATCTTAGGTGCTACAATACCGTTGCTTGAATATACAAAGTTATTACTTGTACAGTTATAGATAGCATTGTAGATAAACTGTGCTGCCTCTGCCTTAGTTACTGCATTGATAGGGTATAAGTATTTTTTACCTGATACAGTAGTTCCAGACATTACACTATTCTCGAGACACAGCTCGACAAAGTACTTGTAAATAGAAGAAGTACTATTTTTATCTTGGAAGCCATTTATTGCAGCAGATGAATACAAAGTTGGATCTAATGCAAATACTCTTCCATTTGCATTATAATCTAATCTCTTTGCACCTACCATCGCAACGCAAAAGACTTCACGGGTAATTACTTCGTCCTTTTTTTCTTTTGCAAAAAAGTTATAATAGGATCTCATGTAAGGATACGCCCAAAAGTCAGTAGGTACATCTCCAAAAGCTTTCCATGCATTTATAGAGGCCTTTACTGTACTATTGGTCTCCTTATCCATTAATGCCTTTTTCATGGCATTAAACATTAGCTGTGCTACCTCACTGCCCTTAATGCTTTCATTGGGATTAAATTTCCCATCATATGGAATAGTAATAACTCCATCATCTAGAAGCTTATTTACTGCAGAAAGATACCAAGCACCTGCTGGAATATCAGAAAAACCAGCAGCAGAAACATTTCCCTGCGGGAGGCATATGGTTCCAAACATAATGAATACAACCATACATAGGGCAAGAACTTTTCTTAACAACCCTTTTTTCATTTTTTTCACCCTTTCTTTAAATCTATATGTCTAGTAAGTACTAATTTGCTGGGGCTACAATAGTTTTGCCTGCATAATTTAACTTAACACTTTTGATCTTTACATCATTTCCACTGCCTGAAACTTCTATTAAGTAGTCAAATGTGTAATCCTGAGTGTTGTCGTATGAACCTATTGTCTTAATAACAGTAGCATCAAAAGATACTAGAAACAACTTTCTGAGCTTTGAGTATGCAGGGTGTAAATTTACTCTATAGGTATCCTTCAAGGTAATTTTGCTTGCTCCATTGTTTATTAATAATGCATCGTTCGGAAATAGCTGTCTGTAATCTGATCCTAAAATCAATAATTCCTTACCATCTTTGTTCTTATTTAGTTCAATGGCCTTAAATAACTTATCAAAGTTGCTAAAGCCGGTATTCCAAGCATTATCTAGCAACAATCTCCTGTCATTATCAATGCTGAGCATATTATCCAAAAATGCTGTTATAACCGATTTTCCCTTTTCAAATTCATCCCCGTCTGCCTTATTTACATATGCACTGTTATCATCAGTCTTTGTCAAATCTAAGTACGGAAGCTTTTTCAAGAAGTCATTGTTGTAAACAATAAGCCTGTTTCTAGCTCCTTGATTGTATGCAGATTCACGGGCTCTGAATATCTTATACTTATCACCTTCTTTAACAAACTCTATATCATAGTTTAGCTGTACGTTCATATTATCAATAGCTGCACTGTCTACATCTGATACTTTGCTATAGAGATTTGTAGCCTCGTTGACTGTATAGTTCTCCTTAAACAGGTCATCTGGTACACAGTCAGCTTTAAAATCAATTTTTACATAATACAAAATTATATTGTCTTTACTATGTATAAAAGTAGAAGTAATCCTAGGATGTTCTTTGTCTCCTTTACCATCCATAATTGGTGTATAGCCAATAATTGTTTGCCCATTTAATGATACATATCTCGGATAATGTAATCCTATCTCAGTATTATTACTTCCCTCCTCAATTGTCCTCTTTGCAATAAAGCTTTTTAAATCCTCAGGAATAGTACCTTGTTCACTATACTCCTTAAAATAATCTATTTGATGTGAGTACATCTTTATCATGTAGTCAGAAATAATCTTTTGATTGCTTTGGTCTTCATCCTTACTTATAGTTTCTTTCTTTATAGTAGTGTTTGGTACAGGTTCTTCGGCCTCATCAGAAGCGCAACCTACAAATAAAATAGCTGTTAATATAATGCAAAAAAGCCCAACGAACATTTTTTTACCCATATGTACTCCTCAACTTAATTAGAAAATATTTGTTAAATCTAAATCACCATTTTCTGACCGTTTAAACATATTTAAAAGATCATCTCTCGTTGTAAACACCACTGATGCGGTGTCAGTAGGTGAAGTTCCACAGAAGTATACTCCTGCATTTTTGCCGCTATCTAGATCGTTAAGATTAGTTCCTGCTTCATTTATCTGAGGGAACTTAACATTTGGATCATTAACATCATACCAGCTACCCCCAGCTATTATAGCTCCATTCACACTTGCCCCCTGCTTAACCACTATTCTTCCAGCACTATAAATAATTCCATTAAACTGATCTCCTGTACTGCCTGTACCACCAACTGTTAATTCAATATAAGGATTGCTATTATAAATAACAAAATACTTATCCCTTGCCATAGTTGGGTAAACTGCAGTATCAACCATTCTTTCATTTAGCAATTGATCAATATTTACTGATATCGATGAAGTTGAGGTAACTCCTGGTCTAAATTTCTCAACATCTAACATGCAAGCAGCACCTGTAATATTTGTGTTTATCATATCTGCTTCTTTGAGCTTTAAACTTTCAATAGCATAAGTAAACCCATTAAGTGAGATAGCTGAACCAGATAACGATGGCCCTAAATTAAATGTATTTGTAATATTACCACCACTAACTTCTCTTTTCCCAAAAACTTCAGTCAAATTTAATAATGTTTTCCTTAGTATTTCAAGGCTATTTATTAGTGGTCCTTTATTAGTAGGAGGATTATAGTAGTAGTTAGTATCACTATTCCAATTGGTTATACCCGAAACCCAGTTCCAAAAGCTACTCCAATAGCTAGCTGGCTGTGAGGTATTATCTAATGCAAAGGTATTGTCTAAGTGCTCCAATGGCTTAAATGTGTGTATACCCGAGGATGTAACCGACGGGACCAGGTCAAGATTATTTACCCAATCTTTTCTAAAGTATACTGTGTTATTTGCACCTATTTCATAGGAGCTATATCCACTAATGTTCTTTATTGTGGTGGGGCTTGTAAAGTTATTTATTCCTATTCCACCAATAGTGATTGCACTTGTACTTGTAATTTGCCCCATCCATGTGTCTACTTCAGTATCATTAGTATAGCTACCAACTGGCCAGTATTGTATTATGTTGGCATAACCTGTTGCATTGTCTTTGTTTGCATACAACCATTTATGGTATGTACTTGGTGAACCAGCCTCCTGCCAAAGCCTATACATTGGTTTATCAACGGTATTTGATGAAATTACTGAACCATCTTCTATCTGTGTTGGATTCCCCATAGCATCCGGAATAAATGAGCCGTTAGGATTTACTCTAAAGGTACCTCCACTTATAATTACATCTCCATTTATTACTATTCTAGATAGCTTAGATGCATCTGATGAAGCATTATGTACAACAGCACTATTTATGACGGCACTGCTCTGGTCATGGTCTGTTGCTCCAGGCGAGTTAGTCAACCCAATGTAGCTGCCATTAACTGCAATTATAGAGTTTTCACCGTTCATTTCCAAGTCGTCAAACGTAAAAGCATTTCTTCCTACAAAAATCCTATTGGTATTTCCAAAGATCTGGATACCATTTGCAATGGCATCTTTATAAATGTATATTGATCCATTATCTACGACATTGGAATACTGTCCTGCGCGTATCATTCCCCTTGAGTAAGCATTCCCAAAAATAGATAAATGTCCATTATTTTTGGCGTATATCCCACCATAATAATACTGTTCGTTCTGGTTTGATTTTTCTGGAGATGTACCATATGTAAAGGTATCCCCTGTT
>JAEZFR010000333.1 GCA_023417285.1 Bacillota bacterium | reverse complement strand
ATGGAGGTTTTACCATGACTTTAAAGGATATTGCAGCACGCGCTGGCGTATCAATTTCTACAGTTTCACGAGTTATTAACAACAAGGACACAAAAGCAGCAAGCACCGAGGTACAGGAAAGAATTTGGTCAATTGTCCGCGAAACAGGATATATTCCTAATGCTGCTGCACGAAGCTTGAAGCTTGGACAAATCGAAAGGCCCATAGTAAGTGAAAACAGAGGTATCGCTTGTATCGTAGCTCGATCTGAAAATGCTATAGATGAACCTTTTTTTGTTGACTTATCCCGCTCCTTGGAAAAGGAGGCTTTCAAACATGGTTTTGTCCTCAGGTATACCTTTTCCGCTTTTGATTTAAATAGTTCTAATACCTTTAATATAATTACCAATACCAAGGTGGACGGCGTTGTAGTGCTAGGAAGATTTAACCAAAACCTTTCCACATTCCTCAAAAAACAGTATAAAAATATACTCTATGCCGGACTAAATAGTATTGATTATAGCTTTGATCAGGTTATCTGCGATGGCTATAGAGCTTCTACAGCCGCAGTAAAATACCTTGCAAGTCTAAAGCATACAAGTATCGGATATATCGGAGAAACAATCAGTGAAGTAAGATATAAAGGATACTGTGATGCCCTAAAGGAGCTATGTCTGCCTGTCAATCACCAAAATATAATCAACACTCAATTATCCACCGACGGAGGATACAATGGGGCCAAAAAGCTTATAAACAATAAAACAAATGCTACTGCGATTTTTTGTGCTAATGATATAACTGCCATAGGCGCCTTGAAGGCCATAAAGGAAGCTGGTCTGCGCGTGCCAGAAGACATTTCTATTATCAGCATTGATGATATAGACATGGCACAGTATGTTTCACCTATGCTTACTACCGTTCATATACCTATAAATGAACTTGGAAGAATGGCTGCAAAAACATTGATAGACCGCATTGAACACGGTCATAGTCTCCCTATAAAGATAGATATACCCTTTACAATTACAAAAAGGGAGAGCTGCGCCACTCTTTAACTAGCTCAATTTATAAATAAGTGGGTAAGATTCATCTCTTGAATCAGCTTTACTATTTCTTTTGATCGGCTGCAGCCGAACTTCCTCAATAAACTTTTTATTTGAGTTTTGACAGTTATTAGCTCAACACAGCGCAATTTTGCTATTTCATTTACCTTTTTACCTTGCAGCAGCAATTGTATTAATTCCCTTTCTGTCCTTGTGAGTTGAGATACATTGCTAATAAAGAACAAAAGGCTTCTTTCCGATTTACGTAGCCTGGAATATTCACTCATGATTTTTGCTTGAATATTAGTCTCCATAATAGGTTTGCCCTCATACGCTTTACGTATATGTTTCAAAACATCTGCCTCTTTGCTGCCTTTGACTACATAATCTATTGCACCTGTATCCATGGCAGTAAATATCATACTATCTGTCTCGTGGGCTGTAAGAAAAATAATCTTTTGCTGAGGGTTGTCTTCTAAAATGGCTTGTGCAGCAGTAATTCCGGCTTTAATATTTTCCATCTCAATATCCATTAAGATTATGTCACTTGATTCTTTTCTAGCAAGCTCTGTAATCTCTCTACCTGAAGCAGCAGCACCTACAACTTTCATATCACTTTGTGAATTTATTAAATCACACAGGTCTTCACGAAGAAGATCAAAATCCTCTGCAACCATTATTTTTATTAATTTTTCCAAAGAAGCATCACTCCTTCTCATATGATTTACTGTTTATTATACCTAGGGAGCATGATATAAAAGGTTGTGCCCTCTCCTGGTGTACTTTCAAACCTTAATATCCCAAAATGGCTCTGTACTATCTGTCGAACAAAGTATAGTCCCATCCCCCAGTTATAATTGGTATTTTTGCTGGTATAAAAAGGATAGAATATTTTCTTACGTTTATTCTTTGAAATACCTATCCCATTGTCCTTTATTTCAATAACTGTATAAAGCCTTTCTTGATGAGTAGATAGCTCTATCTTGCTCTCTGCCTCTCTCCCTGCTGCAACAACAGCGTCCTGTGCATTTATAAGCAGATTATACATGGCCTCACTTAGATAAGCTGGATCTGCAAGTATATATGTACTACGTTCAATATTCAGATTTACAAGAAAATTAGGATATTTCTGATAGACCCTTTCCATAGTGGTTCTTACAACAGACTCTATAGTAACCGGCGTAAGCAAAATGGAATTAGATTTGGTGTACTTGTATAGCTCTTCCATACGTTCTAGCATATTCTCATTCAATTGGTTTAACCTGTCTGTATATTTTTTAAGTTCCTCCAAATCGGGATCTTCCATTGTAAATACCTGATTAATCTTTTTATTGAGTACGCGGGCTGATAACAGCTGATTTTTAATACTATGCACAAACACTGAAACCCCCATGCTTGCAGTATCAAACTTTCGCTGCATTTGTATGTCCTCCTGGTCATCCTGATAGTTGACCTTTGTGTAACTAAAAAGATTATAGAAACCCAGAACGACAAATATAATTGTTGCTGTACTCAGCAATAGCCAACCTAAAAAGGATAAGGAGGGGTTGGCGTAAGAGATTCCACTAACCCATAAGTACTCAGCTCCATACAATTGATACACCTGAATAGGATCTTGCACACTGTATATCCCATATAATAAAGCCAAGTCTATATGAGAATAAAGAATATACCGAAATTGGTGAGAGAAATATGGAATGGTAATACTGGCATATTCCTTAATCAAAAGTCCAATTGCAAGTGCAATATACATGTAAATCCATATTAGTGCCACTGTCATAAGGAAATTCTGAAGAGCAAATCTGCCACGCACCATGGTATAAAAAATTTGTGGATAATAAAGGATTAATGATGTTACAGGAACAATAAATATAATTCCCGACCATCTTAAATTACGTTGAATAAAGGGAATCATTGAGTAATTCAAAGCAAGCATCAATAAAAAGGCTGGAAACAAAAAGCGACCAATGGCTATCAAATACCCTAATTTATCCAGAGTTATAACCATATACTGTATTTTGTTCTTTATTGTAGGTGATAAAAACAGAAATACCTCTTGGGCTCCGCTAACCCCTCCAATTTTAGCTGTATATATAATAATACCTGAAAACATTAGAATTAGGCTTGTGCAAAGCCCCAATAGTAGCATGGAGTTTTTATCTCTTTTTAGTATTACAAGTGATATTGAAATTATGGCAAGAAATACTAATATCAGAATTAACACAGCAGTTCCCCCATTGGCTTTGTTAATATTATTCTTAATATGATTCTTAAGTGATTCTTAATGTCATTCTTAATGTGACGCTTTTTATGATTCTTATTATAACACTTTTTGTTCTTGGTTTACCATAATTGTATGAAAAGTAACCATAAAAACTTAAATAAATACAGCTTTTAAATAAATCCAATCTTTATTTGCTGAAAAAGTAACCACAAAAAACTTAATTTTATAAAACTTTTAAATAAATCCAACTTTTATTTACTGAAAAAGTAACCACAAAAAACTTAAATAAATCAAAACATTTAAATAAATAGAACAAATCCTCTGAAAAGCTAAGTTTTTGGCAAAAAAGAGAGCTAATACAGAAAGCTCATTTTGAAAATCCTGTACTAGCTCATAAAAGAAATTTAATAGGGAAATTTACTAATCTATCCTTAATATTTAGTTTTGGTTTGCTTCATAAGCCTTGATTATAATATCAGGTGAGAAATAAGTATCTACGTCAACAGCCTTTTCCAAATTTCCACTATCTATAAAGGACTTCTGCTGATTTTCATACCATTTCTTCAATGTACCGTCTTTAGCCATATCATAAACAGTCTTTGCTTCAGGCCAATCTCCTTCTCCTACAGACTGCTTAATTACTGCAGGATCTTGTTCAATCAATTTTGCTACCCACTCTGCTGACTGCTCTAAATTATTCCTTTTATAATCCTGAGCCTTTAGAATAGCTCTTGTAAAGCGAACAAGCTTGTCCTGGTTCTTTTCGAAATACTCATTAGTGCAAATCCAGCTAGATGGGAAAACCATTTGATCCTTGTATGTGTCATTATTTGCAAGCATTACAACCTTATCACCAAGCTTTTCCTTAACTGTGATAGTTGATGGTGACCATATTGCACATGCATCTATTTTTCCTGTAACCATAGCTGTTACAGCAGCCGATGGGTCCATCTGTACCACATTAACATCCTTTTGAGTCAAACCTACTGAAGCTAATGCAAGATTTAAAATTATTTCACTGGAAGTTCCAAGAGATGTACCAATTGTCTTACCCTTAAGATCAGCGATTGTGTTAACACCCTTGTCCTTGTTGCCTAGAACTTCATCAGCAAGGCTGGTGCCATCAAGAGTAAATATCTTAGCTTGTCCTTTTGCACAAAGGGCGTGTGCTCCATGACCTATCTGTGAAACGTCAATACTTCCGCTACCCATAGCAGCGATTTCTTCCGGTCCCTTTGCAAATTTAACAACCTCTACATCAATTCCCTGCTCTTCAAAGTAACCCATTTCCATTGCTGTAACTAAAGTGCTGGCACTTCCCATATTAGGCATATAGGCAACTCTCATCTTAATGCGCTCTACCTGAGTAGTTGAATCAGCTGTAGTTGAGGTTGCTGCTGTCGAAGTGGAAGAATTTGTCTGGTCCTGACTGTCAGTAGTTCCGCAGCCAGCAAACATGGATACAGTTAAAACTGCAGTTAGTAAAATGCTAATAAATCTTTTCATGAAATATTTCCTCCCATTGGATTATAATTTTAAATGCTTTCGCATTAAAATACCTGTTATTTCCTTACCTCAAGATATTCCTGATAAACTCTGCTCCATATATAGTTCTTCAAGTCTAGGAACTCTTTAGTCATTTTTGTTTCCTGAGTACGAGGACGTGGGATATTTATGTCAACAACTTCTTTAACACGGCCAGGACGAGCACTCATAATTACTACTCGTGTTGCCAGTATTATTGCTTCATCAACGTCATGTGTTATAAAGAAACATGTCTTTTTATCGTTTTCCCAAGTTTTCAATAATTCAGACTGTAATTGGGTTCTAGTCTGAGCATCCAAAGCACCAAAGGGCTCATCCATCAATAGAACCTGAGGATCTACTGCATAGGCTCTTGCAATTGCAACACGTTGCTTCATACCTCCAGAAAGCTCCTTTGGATAACTGTTTGCGAAATCCTGTAGGTCAACCATTTTAAGGTATTTATTTGCAACCTCAGTAGCTTCCTTACCTTTGATTCCCTTTAGTTTAAGACCAAATTCAACATTTTTACTTACTGTAAGCCATGGAAATAGAGCATATTGCTGGAACACAACTCCTCGTTCAGGACCAGGTCCATCAACTTCATTTCCATCGACATATACTTTTCCTGATGTAGCCCCATGAAGTCCTGCTATAATATTTAAAAGAGTGGACTTTCCGCATCCAGAAGGGCCTATCACGCAGATAAATTCATTGTCATGAATGTCCAAGCTTACCCCATTAAGTGCAACCATTTCACCATTTCGGCCATTATAAATCTTTTTGACATTATCAATTTTAACCTTTACATGGTCTGTGTTTCCTGCCATCCTGTTAGCCTCCTTTCAAGGAATTTTACAAGCTTCTCAAGGGATATTCCAATGATACCGATTATAAGAATGCCCATTAATACTGTTGCCATATCGAAATACTGTCCTGCAGCGGTTACCATCATTCCAAGTCCGCTGGAGGCACCCGTCATTTCAGCGGCAATCAGTGTGGTTAATGCAGCTGATAATCCAAGTCGTACACCCACTAGAATAAATGGAGTTGATGCTGGGACTACTACTTTGAGAAATATATCTCTGTTATTTGCACCAAGAACCTTGGCCGCTTTTATCAAGGTCACATCTACATTACGTACACCTTGGTAAATAGAAATAACGTTTACAAGAAAAGTTGCTATAAATATTACTACGATCTTTGCTTCTTCACCAACACCTACACCTGCGATAACCAAAGGTATGTATGCTATAGGTGGAATATTTCTAATAAATTGTATCCATGGTTCTACTAAATGTCTAAAGACACTGTACCAACCCATTAGGAACGCAACTGGGATTGCAATTAAAAAACCAAATGTAAACCCACCGAATACACGGAACAAACTAACTCCTATGTGTCTCCATATAGATCCATCCGCTGCCTTTTTTAGAAAGGTTTCAACAATTGAAGCTGGAGATGAGAACACCAACGCTGTTTTTGGCATAACAGATAATAACTGTAAAAGCAATAATGCTAATAGAAAAGAAATCATTAGCCAAACCCAGTTCGGAATTTTTGCAATTGTTTGACCAATGCTATTCTGCTTTCCTTTCATAGTATCCCTCATTTCTTTTTAATATAACTTGTTTATGTAACCATAATAAACTGTAAATTAAAAAGATGGGAGTATGAAATTTATTCATACTTTTTTAGTTTACAAAACATCTCTTTTTTGTATTCCTCAACTCCTGGTTGATCAAATGGGTTGATACCATTAAACATGCCTGAAATATAGCAGGTAAGCTGAAAATAGTAAAACAATTGCCCAAAATAATAAGGGGTAAGCTGTGGGATTGATATGATGTTACAGGGTATTCCCCCTGAAATATGGGCTTTAACTGTTGCGTTAAATGCAGTATCATTTATTGATTTCACATCCACATTGTTTAGATAATCAAAGCCATCGAAAACCTTCTTGTCAGGCTGAATAATATAATTCCTAGCTACATTGTTTACATAAAGAAAGGTTTCCATAAGAATTCTTTTACCATTTTGAATATACTGTCCTACTGAATGTAAATCCTCTGTGAAGGAGCAGGAAACAGGAAACAAACCGCCGAAATTCTTTCCTTCACTTTCTGCAAACAACTGCACCCACCATTTTGAAAAGAACTCTAAATCGGGTTCAAAGGTAGAAAGGAATTCCATTGCAAAGCCCTGCTCTTCCATCAAGTGACGAATAGCTGCGTAAACAATCGCAGGATTATCTCTAAAAGGTATGGACTTTAGCATCTTCTCCATGTCAATGGCACCTTTGATTATATCCTCAATTTTAACACCAGCCACCGCAGCAGGAAACAAACCAACTGGTGACAATACTGAAAAGCGGCCTCCAATATCATAAGGAAATGGCAAAAACATATAGCCATTTTTATCAGCTAATTGGTTCAGTTGACTGCCCGGTGTGCCTGTAACAATCACCCTGTTTTTTATATCATCTCCATATTGCTCCCACATAAAATCACGGATAACACGAAAAGCCAATCCGGGCTCTAATGTTTCAAAGTTTTTAGCAATGACATTAATGTAGACTGATTTTCCCTTGAGCTTGTCTAGTAGCTCACAAATCATTTTGCTTGAAAGGTTATTTCCTGCATACAAAACCTCTATATTCATTTGTGTTGAAAAAGCTTTGATTAGAGAGCGGGCACCATTGTTTGAACCTCCTACCCCAA
>JAEZFR010000281.1 GCA_023417285.1 Bacillota bacterium | reverse complement strand
AGCTTATTCCTCTACTTTTAAAATTAATTGATTCTAAATAATTACCTATTACTAAAAAGCTCTGGGCAATTTCTTCTTTTAAACCATAAGCATCATACTCAATATAGTCATATGAGATTAGATCATCATTTGGTAATTTTATGAAAGGTATCTCATTTTTGTATTCTAAAATGTACTTTTTCGCCTTGTAAAAGCAAAACATTTCTATTTTTGAATCTTCGTTAATATACATAATTCCTCCTGTAATAGCTATGTAATAGTTGTAATATATAAAACTATTACAGTATAATATAAACAAATGTAATACATGTACTTAATAAACCTATTACATATATTATATATAGCCTTGTCTATAAAATCAATAGAAAGGAGGTTGCCGTTGTGACAAAAAGCTTTAGAACTTTAGAAGATTTACCAATATCACTTAATGTTGATGATGTTGCATCTGTTTTAAACATTTCCAGAGCTGGAGCATACAATCTCATGAATAGTCAAGGATTCCCTGTTTTGCGGGTTGGAGAGAAAAGACTTGTTGTATTAAAAGAAGCATTTTTACGATGGATAGATGCGAATACAGGTAAAATATGATTTTTTAGGAGGTATCGTTATGCCAAGAATGAGAACAGTTGACCAAACAGTTTCCTATTTCAAAGAAAAGGACCCATTAACAGCAGTAAATCCAACAATGCTAAGGAGGCTAATTAATCAGGGAACGATTAAACATGTAAATGTAGGAAGTAAAAAACTTATTAATTTGGATTGGCTTGAAGAATGGCTTTTAAATCCAATTGAATTACCTGAGCAGCCAAATACTACTGGAGTATTAAGAAAAATAATGTAGATGGTTCATATATGTGGGGGTGAGTAATTGAAAGATGCTTATTATTTTAGCCATGACAGTAATGCAAAAGATGACCCGAAGTGTGTTTTATTAATAGAGCAATTGGGACTTGAAGGATATGGCATATTTTGGGTGTTAATTGAAACGTTGAGAGATCAACCAGAATACAAATACCCATTAGTATTACTGCCGGCATTAGCAAGGAGATATAACACAACTGCACAAAAAATGGAAGCAGTAGTTAAGGGATATGGTTTATTCCAATTTACTGATAATGAATTTTTCTTTTCTCATAGTTTAATTAACCGAATGAAAAAACTAGAGGAAAAGAGGGAATTACAACGCCAGAAAGCACTTAAGAGATGGAAAAAAGATACCACGGAAGTACCACAGCTATGCCACGGCATTACCGAAGCTATGCCATTAAAGGAAAGTAAAGTAAAGAAAAGTAAAGCAAATGAAATATTTAATAAGACCGCACTCCAATGTGCTATTGATGATTTTAGAGAATTCAGAAAAAAGATTAAAAAACCAATGACTGATAGAGCGGTTGAATTATTAACTGAAAATCTTAATAAATTGGCTCCAGATGATGAAACCAAAATTAAGATACTAAACCAATCAATAGTGAACGGATGGCAAGGGGTTTTTGAGTTAAAACAAAAGGACGGTGAACAAAGGTATGAATCAAAATCAAACATTAAGGAATTCGCAAGCTTTGACAAATCAAAATTCCTTGCAAAATGAAAAAGTATATAAATGTGAAGAGTGCCAGGATACAGAGTATATATACATTCCTGAGACAAATTCATGTCGTGAGTGTAAATGCAAGAAAATAAATGCTTATAGGCGTTTAATTGAGAAATCAGGAATTACAAGACTGTTTACTACTAAAACCTTTGATAACTTCAAAACCGAAGGTAAGGCAAAAACGGTACAGAATGCAAAAAGAGTAGCACAGGATTATGTAAAGAATTTTACTGGAATAGAAAGCCTTGCATTGTTAGGGGAATCGGGCTCAGGCAAAACACATTTATGTATTGCTGTGTCAAATGAACTGTTCAAGCAGAATATAGGCGTTTTATATATGCAATACAGAGAAGTTTTAACTAACATAAAGCAGCATTATATTGCAAAGGACAACGCCGGAGATTCAATATATCAAAAGGAAATAGAGAAGTACAAAGCAGCTCCGGTTTTATATATTGATGATCTGTACAAGGGGAAAATTAGCGAAACTGATGTAAACATTATGTTTGAGCTAATTAACCATAGATACATAAATATGGCACCTATAATCATTTCAAGTGAAATGTCGTGTGAAATTATTCTTCAGGTGGATAAGGCAATAGGCGGTAGAATTCTTGAAATGTGCAAGGGTAACATAGTTGAGTTTGATGGAATTACATTAAATCACAGATTAATATAGAGGGGGTGAAAAGGTTGGCAAACTTAATAAGTAAGCTTTTAGGAAATTCAAAAAAGGTTGTACATGCTGAACGTGTGGAGGTAATGAGCGGAAGTCCTGCTATATTTACTCCATTCAGCGGTGATGCTTACGAAAGTGACATATACAGGGCAGCAGTTGACAGTATAGCAAGGAATGCTGCAAAGCTCAGAGGAACGCATGTAATAACTATGGAGCAACAACGAAAGCCGGGAGATAGCAGCCTAAACAGGATATTGCAAGTTAGACCGAATCCGTACATGTCCGCTTACGATATGCTGTATAAGCTTGTGACACATTACTATTTGTTTAACAATGCATTTGCTTTTCTACAGAAAGACTATAGAGGTTATTTAATAGCTATTTGGCCGTTAAGACCTCAAAGCATGGAATATGTATCAGACCCAACAGGGGAACTATATTGCCGGTTTATATTTGCAGGAGGGCAAACGGTCATATTACATCATTCGGAGGTCCTATCGGTAAGAAGATTCTTTAATTCAAATGATCTTCTTGGAGATACAAACATAGCAATAATTCCGGCCTTAGATTTAGCACATACCCAAAATGAGGGATTGCAGAACGCCATAAAATCCAATGCTACTATAAGAGGCATTTTAAAATATACGCAAGTATTATCACCTGAAAAGCTTAAGGCAGAAAAGGAAGCCTTTATAAACGATTATCTGACAGTGACCAATGCCGGAGGAATAGCAGCCATTGATAGCAAGTTTGAATACACACCACTGGAAATGAAACCGTATGCTATAGATGAAAAGCAACTACAGGCCGTCAAGCAAAAAATATATGAATACCTGGGTATTTCTGAAAAAATTGTAAACAGTACATACGGTGAGGATGAATGGGCAGCTTTCTATGAAAGTGTTATAGAACCTATAGCAGTTCAGTTCTCCTTAGAACTCACAGACAAGGTATTCACTCAAAGGGAACAAGCCTTTGGAAATTCAATAGTTTTTGAAGCCAATAGGCTACAATTTGCCAGTAATGCCACAAAAACTAATATATTAAAAGAGCTTGTGCCATTAGGACTATTCACAATAAATCAAGCATTGGACATTTTGAATTTACCGCCTGTAGAAGGAGGCGATAAAAGGCTACAGACTTTGAATGTAGTAAATGCTGACAAAGCTGACAAATACCAGTTGAACGAGGAGGGCAAGCAACAATGAAAGAATT
>JAEZFR010000264.1 GCA_023417285.1 Bacillota bacterium | reverse complement strand
GATAAATTTCTAGTAATCATTGGCCCATGTTCGGCAGATAATGAGGATGCAGTCCTTGATTATATGCATCGACTTGCTAAAGTTGCTGATAAGGTTTCTGATAATCTTATCATTATTCCAAGAATCTATACCAACAAGCCTCGTACTACTGGTGAAGGTTACAAGGGTATCATTCATCAGCCGAATCCAGAGAAAGAACCAGATTTACAGGAAGGCCTGATGGCAGTACGTAAGATGCATCTTCGTGCCATCAATGAAACTGGTCTGACCGCAGCCGATGAGATGCTGTATCCAGAAAACTGGCCATATGTAGATGATATGCTCTCTTACGTTGCTGTAGGGGCTCGTTCTGTAGAGGATCAGCAGCATCGCCTTACTATCAGTGGTATGGATGTAGCAGCTGGTATGAAGAATCCAACTTCTGGTGATTTATCAGTAATGTTGAATTCTTGCATCGCTGCACAAGCTTCTCATACTTTCCTATATCGTACCTGGGAAGTGCAGACGGATGGAAATCCTTTGGCTCATACGATTCTTCGTGGTGCTGTGAACAAACATGGACAATGCATCCCAAATTATCATTATGAAGATTTGGTGCGACTTTTGACGATGTATCAAGAGCTCCCTCTTGCGAACCCAGCGACGATTATCGATGCAAATCATGCGAACTCGAATAAGATGTTCTCAGAACAACCTCGTATTATAAAAGAAGTACTCCACTCACGTAGAGTAAATGATGAGATTGCAAAATTAGTAAAAGGTGTCATGATTGAAAGTTATATTGAGGAGGGCAACCAAAAAGTCGGTGATGGAGTCTATGGCAAATCTATTACCGATGCATGCTTAGGTTGGGCTGCAACAGAAAAGTTGCTTTATACAATCGCAGATAATTTATAAAACTGCAAAAAACACCCAAGATATTAGAACGGATGATATGTCTAGTATCTAGGGTGTTTTTGTTGTTCATAGGATTTAACTAAATCTAGTGAGTTTATATTCTATATGACTATGTCTTAATTACCCTCTTGGATGACTCTTTTTATAAACGCTAAATGTATTGGTCTTTTCTTTCTTTAAGAATTTCTGTGTCGATAATACATCACTAATACCAAGAATCTCACTTATACTTGTAGTATCGGCTCCATTCTCAAGCATATGAACTGTAAAGGAATTGCGAATAATTTGAAGTGAGACTTCTTCTTTGATTCCTGCTAACTTCCCATATTCTTTGACAAGCTTATAAATTCCCTGTCTCGTAAAAGGAGTATTCAATCGGCTTACAAAAAGATATTCTTGCTTTAAGCCAAGGTCACGAATATCTTCAAAATAATCCTCTAATATCACTTTCACTGTTTGTCCTAATGGAAGCACTCTCTCCTTCTCTTTTTGTCGAACGACAATACTCCCAAAGGAAAGATTCACATCCTCTAAGCGAATCTGTATTAATTCATTTACCTTAATTCCAGTTGCATACAAAAGCTCCAAGATTGCACGGTCTCTTCTACCCTGCATTGTTTTGACATTCGGTGCTTCTAGTAAGCATACCATCTGTTCATAGCTTATGTATTTCGGAACTGCTTTTTCTACCTTCGGTGGATGAATACGCTCGGTAGGATCCTCGTCTAACAGATGCTTTTTCACCAAATATCCAAGAAAGCTTTTAATCGTAACAAAGCTACGTGATATGGTTGCTGTAGACTTCTTATTCTTTTTTTGATACAGAAGGTATGCCTGGATTCGTGTTTCTGTTACTTTTTGTACATCACAAATCTGTTCCTTCGATAGGTAAGCAAGGAATTGTTTTAAATCCTGTGCATACGCATTCAGCGTATTCACCGAAGCATTCCGTATGTCTTTTTGATATGCGAGAAACTGCTCTACCAAGGTATCCATTTTGTTCACCCTTTCCTTATAATAGGGTCAGCACCTTTTGTATAAGAATACTTCCAAGGAACGTTTCTAGCACTGCACCTATAGTTAATCCTGCTAGTAATATTATAATCAATTTCATGTATTTTTTCAATAAAATGATATTATGTAGACTCGGTGTTACTTGACCATGGTTCATCTCCATCGTTAATTGATAACAATATTTTAAGCACAGTAATGCGATTGGAATATAAAGCAAACCATGAGGTAATAGATAGGAAATTGAGAGTAGCACTCCCTTCCATCCATAATTCATCGTCAAAACGGTGAATAAATATCCAAATTGAAAGCCATTGCTTAGGATTAGCCAACCTAGATAAGGGAGTCCTAAGATAGTTAAACTGATTATCCATATGAGAAAGAAACTCTTAATACAGGAATAAAAGATGTATCGAAACAAATCCCAATACTGGATGTCCATATTTTTAATTGTATTAAAATAGCGGCTACTAATACCCGCAATTCCAATCGATAATAAGTTCTGCGATACTTTTGCAAACACTCCACCGATTAAAAGACTCAGTAAAAAAAGAATGATTGCAGTTTTCATTGGTTCCCTTTTTTTAAATTGGCCTCCTAGTTGATTCATACTCTTCCTCCCTTAACACCTACTGCTAATTAACAATATGACAGTGCTAAGGGGAATAGTACATGAAATCTACTTCAATTTTTGGTCTCTAACTTCCTTATATGCAAGAATAGCAGCAATCGTTTTGGAGTCCTGAATGGTTCCATTCAGAATCATTTGTACCAATTCTTCTACAGAATGACGCTCAACCTCAACAAACTCATCCTCATCCAAATGTTGCTTTGACGGATAGATCTCTTCTGTATAGTAGATACTAATCAACTCATTACAAAAGGCAACCGTAGTGTACAAGTCTAACAGATGCTTCACTGTTCCTGCTCGATATCCAGTCTCTTCTTCTAATTCTCTCACTGCCGCTAACATACGGTCCTCCTCTGGATTCAAGCCACCTGCAGGAATTTCTAACGTATATCGTTCTGGTGCATTTCGATATTGACGTACCATAATGATCTGTCCGTTCTCATCGACTGGTACAATTGCAGACGCCCCTTTGTGCATCAAAAAATCCCACTGTGCAGTTTTACCATTTGGTAGTTTTATCGTATCCTCATAAAAGTCCACAATCCGCCCTTTATGTATAAGCTTTCTATCAATTCTTTCATATTCAGACATAAATCATACCTCCATCTTTTACTACGTTCCTACTTTATCATGTTTCATTTTAAAATACAAGAGTAGCAAGCGCGGTCGCGTAAGCGACATCTACCTCTCGCGCTTGTGTGCATAATTGCGTCCTTCCTTTCGGACGCATTTTTTTATGTGATAGGAAATTCGGAGAAATTTCCTATCACATAAAAAAAGCTGTACACCATTGATGTACAGCTTCTTTGTTTATACCTAACTACTTCGCATAATCGGTGACACGTGATTCACGAATCACATTTACCTTGATCATGCCCGGATATTCTAATTCAGATTCAATCTTCTTTGATAAGTCACGAGCGAGTAGTATCATATCATCGTCATTTACCTGATCAGGTACGACCATAACACGTACTTCACGACCTGCTTGAATTGCAAAGGACTTATCAACCCCCTTAAAGCCGTTGGTAATATCTTCTAACTGTTT
>JAEZFR010000215.1 GCA_023417285.1 Bacillota bacterium | reverse complement strand
GGGTTTGTACTATGGTTAAAGAAGACAAATCTTTAAAAGGTTTTATTGAAAGTGGTGAACGGTGGCTTATTCCGTTGAGAAAATTTAGAGAATGGTTAATAAGTATAAGAAATGACTCTCAATTAAGGGATACCAAACGAAGAGATGGGAGTGTTTATGAAAAAGGTGATGGTTCAATGGGCTATGGACCTTTTACACTTAATGGTCGTAGGCTTATCTTAGAAAAATTATTGGAAACTGAAAATGAAATTGGAATAGAATTAATTTCGATTGATGAATTAAGAAAAATTGATGAAATATGGGATAATGAAGGGGATCTTTCTCGAAGGATGCTTGTTGATACCTACAAGAGAATAAAAGGCGTGGAACTACCGTGGGATAAATTTAAAAAGCCGCTGTATGGAACTGATGTGTTGGACGAGTTAAAGCTATTCTGTGATAAGTATGGAATACAATTTGAATTAATTAGTAAACTTATAATATCAATTAATAAGAACAAGTGTATTACTCGAAAACCTATTCTTAAAGAGGCTTTTGACAAAATATTGAACGAGAATTGGCTACATTATAACAATGTAAAAGAAGGGTTTAAAAATGATTATTAATAGAATTGGGTTATGTAATTTTGGTTCCTTTGAGGGAGACATACAACTTGACATTTCAATAACAAATCCAGAAAAAAACGTTATATTGATAGGAGGAAAAAATGGTGCAGGTAAAACCACACTTTTTACTGCTATTAAATTAGGGCTTTATGGTCCAGTTGCACTTGGTTATGATACACCGAGTTTAAGCTATTACAGGCGTGTCAAGAGGCTCATTAATAAAAACTCGCTTAGTAAAAAGGATGTAAACACGTATGTACTATTAGATTTTATAATAGAAGAAGATAGAGAGTTAGCAAGCTATGTACTCACTAGACAATGGAAATATGAAGAGCAAAAGCTAGTTGAATATTTTTCTGTAAAAAGAAATGGCAGGAACCTTAGTGAAGAAGAGATTGAAGGTTTTGAAAACTATTTAAAGTTATTAATCCCTCCTCAGCTCTTTGACTTATTTTTCTTTGATGGAGAAAAAATTAGCGACTTTTTCTTAGAGGGAAACGCTTCAAGGAATCTTCGAGAGGCTCTATTATTATTATGTGGATATGATACATTTGATATAATGAGTAGTAATTTTAAAAGGGTACTTCATAAAGGAAATGATGAACTATTAAATGATGAAGAACGGAAGGTTTCTGAATTGCTAGTAGAGAAAGATAGAACCATGAGTTTAATTGAGTTTGAGAAGGACAAACTCAATCAGGTAGATAATAGCCTTTTAAAGCTTGAAGAAAAACAGCAGCATCTCGAGAAAGACTTTAGGAATGCAGGAGGATTACTTGCTCAGGAAATCATTAAATATAAAAATAATATATTACAAGAAGAAAAAATTCGAGAAGCAAAAAATGAATGGCTAAAAGACTTTGCGAATGATTTTTTACCGTTTATCATTGTCAATAATCTAGTACAGGAAGTTAAACAGCAAGTAGAGATGGAGAACAAGTTTCAAAAATATAAAACTGTAAAAGAATTATTAAACAGTGATTTTTTAAGAAAAGTTATATACGATGAGATAAATAGTTCTAGTATAAAGATTATTGATTCTGAAGGGCATAGTTATAGTGAAGCTTTTTCTGATATAATTGCAAAACATATTGATAAGAAAGTTCGTCCGAATTTTAATGTAGAAACTTTCTCACTAATTCACTATCTTTCACATGATGAGGAGAATGATGTACTTAGTCTGATTAAGGATATTGAATCACAGAATATTGATGATATAAAATCCTGCAAAGAAGATATTAATAAATCGATTGCAAAGGTTCAAAAGTTAAAGAAAAAACTAGAAGCATGTGAGAAGAACAATGAAACGCTTCAGAATTATGAAGAAGAATTGAGAAATGTTAAAGATCAAATCGGTAAGCTTTTGATAGAGAAAGGCAAGGTAGAGGCATATATAGAGAACTTAAAAAGTAACTTGGTAGACTTAGAGCTAAAGACAAAAAAAGCAGATGAAAACTTAAAGAAAGCTAGAAAAAGCAAGTCTGTCTTTGAGCTTAGCAAAATTTCTTATAATATGCTACAGAAGTTTATACCTACACTTATTAGTAAAAGGCTTGATTGTATTCAAGAAATGTTTATGCTAATGTTTAGCCAGTTAATTGAAAAACAGGACTATATACAGGGTATAGAAATAGACTGTGATTTTAATGTCACACTATATAGGAGAAGCTCAATATCAATAAATATGCTTAATAATATGATATCAAAGATTGGAATAGAGGCATTTACAAGTCAAATGGGACAGCGCTGTGTTGATAGAATAATGGATAGATTTCATATTTCAAAAAAAAGCGACTTAGAAAAAGTTCTTAAGGAATGTGATGAGAATATAATTGTAGAATTACCTTCCAAGGTGGATATAAATGGATTTTCAAAGGGAGAACAGCAAATTTACATTATGTCATTATATTGGGCTTTAATAAAAATGTCTAATAACAACATACCATTTGTGATTGATACTCCATATGCTAGGATAGATAGTGTCCATAGGGAAAGAATTACAACTACTTTCTTTCCGAGCTTAAGTAGTCAAGTATTAGTCCTATCGACTGATGAAGAAATCAATGATGAGTACTATGGCTTATTAAAGCCATTTTTAGCAAAAGAATTTTTAATTTCCTACTCAAGTGAGAATTACAATACAAATGTTGAGGAGAAATACTTTTTTGAGGTGACATTATGATAATATTTAGGTTAAGAACTTCAAAGAGAACAATGCAGATATTCGAAGAACTACAAATAAAAACCAACCTAAAACCATTTGCTTTATCAAAATTGGCTATTGCTTTATCACTGAAGGGTGATGTAGATAGCTTGGTTTTTAATACGGATTCGAATGGTATAGAGCTTAATAAACAAACGATAACAGGGAAATATGATTCCATGTATAAGTGCTTAATAGAAAAGCATTGTGGACACCATCTCAAAGACAATGAATATTTTCCCAAGTATGTCAAAGCACATATTGATAGAGGAGCAGTCATGCTCCACAACGAATTTAGGTTTTCTAAGGACTTAATTTCTTATCTTGCCGGATTAGAAGGAGTAGCAATATGATCTACTTGGACAATAGTGCAACAACGCCGATAGACCCTGAAGTTAAGGAAGCAATGTTACCATATTTAGCAGAGGAATATGGGAATCCATCTAGTAAATATTATACATTAGCTGAAAATGCAAAAAAAGCTGTGAATGAGAGCCGAGAAAGATTAGCTGAGCTAATTAATGCTGATCCAGATGAGATTATTTTTACAAGCTGTGCATCTGAAAGTAATAATCTAATTATAAAGGGGGTTGCCGATTACAAAAAGTATGTAGAATGTAAAGGTAATCATATTATTACATCTTTAACAGAACATAAATCAGTACTTCAGGCATGTAAGTTTTTGGCGGGCTATGAGAGTGCTGTTATGAATAAGGAGGTAAACCGTTTCAGACCTGGTCAAAGAAAGGAGAGGATTATTGATAGAGGCTATGAAATTAGCTTTATTCCTGTGAACAGTTATGGACAGGTTGAAAAGGATACTTTGGCGGAAGCTATTAAAGATAGTTCTATACTTGCGTCTATAATTTGGGGTAATAATGAGATTGGCACACTGAACAAAATTATTGATTTGACAGAGGTATGTAAATCCAATGGAATATTATTTCATTCTGATGCAACTCAAGTTTTAGGTAAAGTACAGATTGATGTTAAGAAGACTCCTGTTGATTTCTTGTCATTTTCAGCTCATAAGATATATGGCCCGAAAGGCATTGGAGCGTGTTATATAAGGAAAGATAAGTATGGTTTAAAACCTTCACTTACTTCGCTTATTCATGGTGGGAGCCAAGAGGAAGGCTATCGGGCAGGAACGCTTGCCGTTCATAATATTGTGGGTTTCGGTAAATCAGCTGAGATAGCTAAAAGAGATATGGATAAATATATTCCTACAATTCTTGAACAGGAAAAAATGCTTAGAGAGGAACTTGTTAGAAGTATACCCAATATTCAATTTAATGGACATCCAGACGAAAAAATACCTGGAGTGTTGAGTTTAACAATTCCAGGAGTTAATAACGAAATACTAATTAATAAGCTGAAGGATAAGATTGCTATATCTACTGGTTCAGCTTGCTCTGCTGATGAACCTTCGTATGTGCTATTAGCACTACATAAAGGTGAGGTAACGAGGAATACAGTTAGATTTTCTATAACAAAAACATTCAATAGTTTAGATATAAAAAGCATTTGTTCACTAATAAAAGACGCTATCCAGTAATTTTTTGATAAATACATTCAGATATTTCTGAAATCTTTTCTTTTGGTATTTCAGGAACACCTATACGACCACTAAACGCAGAATATCTTCTTGATAAATGCTGAAAATAGAAAGGTCTAAGGCGGCATATTCTTTTATTAATAAAGTATGGGTCATGAATATCTTTAACTATAGCTACTACGTTTTGAAAGTCTAGTGCGATGTTTTCATATTTGATATCTTCACCGACAGATATCTGGATAAAGGGCAAATAGTGGAATCCATCATGGTTATGTGTCGATATATTATGTACAAAAGACCTTATTTTTTCGGCGTTGGTAAGACCTTGCCCCAAGCAAGTATCTAATAAGTTTTTCCCCAAAATGAACTTATGGTATCTTAACTTTTTAGTACTATTGGCATAATCACACTCTGCTGAAATGGCTACAGCGTAAACTGGAGCTGGTCTATTAACCATACAACTTTCACATGCTGCGTCTTGGCTAAATATATCAGTATCAAGTAAAAAAACATCTCCAGTAGAAATTGATTTGCCTGAATCAACTTTTATATACATTTCAAATGAACGAATAGCATCATAGTTTATTAGTGATTCCTCTTCAGAGACTTGTGGACTTGTCTCTATAATGTTGTCAAGGCTATTAGTTAACGTAACATCTTGAAGTAGATTATATTGTAAAATTGATACAATTAAACTAATAATTTCAGAGGCCCCTTTATCTTTTTCCGTTCGGTATGTTTGGTTTAATAAATTTATAACTCCGGTATTAATTCTTGTATACATTTCCTCCAATGTAAAACCTATTGCTGTGTGAATACTTTTATACCAATTATTCGCTAACCTTACAGCTGGATTACTTTTAAACCAATTATCGATATAATCTTTAACTTGACAAGCATTATTTGGATTAGGTTTTTGAATTGCGTTCATCAAGGTACTGGGATACTGTGGAAGTTCCAGAGCAATTTCTTGCGAGTTTTTGTTAGAGTATATAAAAACTGGAATATAGTATTTGTTCTCAATTAATGCATCAATGACTTGAAGGGAAAGTGCATTATCTGAAGGAAGTACAAAAAACCAATCCAATATTAGTAAGTCAATGTTCTTTTTCTCGATTTCATCAAATACTTCTTCGGGATTTTTTGCATAAATCACCTCAGAGCCATTAGTTATAAAATGATCTTGTAACTTTTTAATCTCTTCTTCACAATCATCAGCTATTAGTACTTTTTTATACATTTTTGATTCCCCCTGTAAATTAGTATCTCAAGGAATATATATCTTGAATGATGTACCTCTTCTCTTTTCTGTGCATCCTTCAGGTTTATAATCCTCAACTATAGATATTGATCCTCGATAGTTAGATAAAAGTTCCTGTACAATATAAAGACCTAAACCTCTTCCTCTAGTTCCATCCTCATTTACCTTTCTACTAAAAAAGGCTTCGAACACATAAGTAGTATCTTCTTGATCTATACCCTTACCATTATCGCTAAAGTAAAATACACTTTTATTTCCATCAATGGTTATTAAAATTTCTTTATTAGTATTATTATCATAATCTAACCAGTAGATAGTATTATCAATTAAATTGGTAAAAATTTGTAATATAAATCCTTCAACAGCTTTTCGCTTCATAGGTGATAGTTCAATAATTTTATATCTAACGCTATTTTTATTAAGCTTATATTTAAAATATTTCATTGCTTTTTCAGAAATCTCTTTTATATTAAGTTCTTTTAATTGATATCTAGCAGCTTTAAAGTAGGGCTGCAATTCCTTCACTTCAAACAATACGATTTTTAGTGCTTCTTTGAGTAGGACATTGGCGTCCAAAGCTGCTCTGGTATTAGCAGGTGTAGTATTTAAAAAATTGTCAATCTCACCTGATTGTTCATGCATCTTCAACAAAAAGGATATAAGTTCATGAGTGACAGACTCGTAAACGACACCTGTACTTGATACTTCCAATAAGTTGGTAATTCTATCTTCCGTTTGTATTTTTCTTTCAGTATATATTTTCTTTAGACTTGCTATTTCTCCTAATAATTCGGGTGCCTTGTTCTTAGCTTGTTCCTCAAGTGTATTTATAGAGTCCAAAACTTTATCTTTCTGCCACCATTCCTTATCCTTTGGAGGAGATTCCTTGCTATTGTTTTTATGCCTAAGGCTTTCTAAGTGACTAAAGCTAATTAATATAAGCTTCTTAAAATCTTCAAAGTGTATAGTACTTTCGATAAATCCTTCTCTATTTGTTTTATCCTTAAAATATGGTTGATCCTTTTGTGAAATACCAACATAGCCAATCACTTGTTTATTTGATATATGGAATGGTTTTTCGCCGCCCTCTGCTCTTTGGTCTAAATCAAGCCAATCGTTTCCAGATGCACCATAGGGCCAAACTCTAAACCCATCACGATAGATAGAAATTCCACAGAAATTTTTTAATATTTCCTTGCTACTAGCATCATTAATACCAACTTTCTTTTTGCTTTTTATGTCTAGATCCCACGCATATGCAGTAAACGTAAAGTTGCCACACTGTGGAGCATATGGCCTAGCTATACCTTTTTTTTCATAGTTATTCTTAATATACATAGACCATGCTTTAGGATCTGCTCGTGAGTCTAATAAGTTATCTTTTAAAATATTACTTGTTAATTGGGATAATTGTTCCTCAATACTTATATCTTTACTAAAATCAATAGAGTTTATTAATTCTCCAGGTTTAAGACTATGTTCTCGTGGATATGTTCCAATTATGTAATATAGGTTACCTTTTGTATCTACTACACCTTCCATATAAAACTTTGCCTTTTCCAAGAAAAGGTTATTTTGCAGTTCCTCATTATTAATATATATTTTAAATTCTTTTACTTTTTGAAAGGGGAGAGTTAATTTCAGAAGTTCAGTTTTAATACTGGAAATTTTTGCAGTGTCCCAGTTGTCTCTAAGATTAGCAATTCTTAATAAGGTACCACTCTCAAAATTATATATAGAGGGTGATATAAGCACTTGCGGTATACTATAAGGTTTTGAATATATTATATTATCAATATTATCTAGATATATATCATCTTCATCAACATCGTATTGCGACCATTCAATATTATAGAATAATTCATCGGAACTTCCCTTAGTCCGTGTAGTTACATCTAGAGATTCCCCAAGCCTTCTACAAGCGAATCGGCCAACACCTTTTTCACCCATTATTGGCCTCTTCAATTCTGGTGTAGTAGATAGTTTTTTTTCTTTAGTTTTTATACTTGTTGCCGGAGTAAACCATCCATTTATTATTGTTTCTTCACTCATACCACAACCGTCATCAAGAATGGTTATTTCTTTTACTTTACCAAATGAATCTTGGTTGAAGCTGATATACACATTCTTTGCATCGGCATCAAAAGAGTTAAGCACAAGCTCTTTTATAGCGATAATTTCATTACTGATAAGTTGTTCACCCAAAATGCTTAGTAGTCTTGCCTTTGGTCGGAATTTTACATTTCTTTTTATTGGCCTATACCCATTTTTGATTAGCTTTTTCTTTTTATTAATAAAATCTTGCTTTTTCTCAAATACTTGTACTGCTTTTTCAATATCGCTCATGGCACTTAAAAGTTCATTTTCATTAGTTTCACATAGTTTAATTGTCCAACTCAAATCAAGAAAGGATTCACCAAAACCGTCAAATGTTGAATATTCTATGTTAATGTTTGATTTTTTAAACATATCACATAAAAATTCTGCTGCTTTAGAGCAATTTTTATGATATTCTTTTGACATCTCATCATCAAAAGTAATTTTAAATACTAATTCATTATTTTCACTATTATACTCCAAATCAATCATAGCTTCGTGTATCAAAAAAGTATATTCATAATCTATAGCATTATTAATATAAACATTGCTCACAAAATCCATCAGTTCTCCCACATAAACACCTTCTTTCAGAATTATATATTTTGAATAACAATATATGTCAATCAATATACTTGTCTAGCCTAATAGTCTTATCATTCTCATACTCCGTCATTAGTATCTGTATTCCTCCGTCTGCATAACTTTGTATCTCCTTTAAAAGTTGATCACCACTTTCAACATTTAATTTCATCAATGCAATTCCCTTAATAATTTTTAAGTTATTTTTATCAATGTTTTCAACCTGGCATATATCACTCTTGGGCCCAGCATCATAAGTTTTATTATTTATAAGCCCTACCAAAAATGCATAAGTAAATAGCTGATGTTGATTCTGTATAAAACCTTCTTCAATCATTTTTTTGTAAAAGTCTTTATATGCTGTGCGAATATGCTCAGTACTTTTGAGCTCATATATTGGAATCATAATATGCCTCCTTTTCTGCAATTATTGTTTTTGGCCATGTCTTGTCAGTTCGATCCTCAAGGTAATAAGATACATTTACATAAGGGGCAATAATTTTCTTATACTCATCGTTTAAGTCTGCCTTAGTAACCATAAAGATGACCTGTTTGCTAAATTTAGGCAGATATTGCATGACCCTTGTCCTATGTTCTTCTGAAAACAGTCCAACAGGGTTATCAATAACAACAGGGGCTATTGAATTTGAAGATTGATTGATACCAGCTATATATGACAGACTAATAATTTTAGATTGACCCGTAGACGGATTTAGTGCTCTACCCTGTACAATTTCATATTGAGTTCCATCACTAAGTTCTAACTTCAAAGTATAATCATCTGTAATCTTTAAGCCTTTGTACTTACTCGACTTATTTGTAAGTTGTAAAAAAATCTTTGTTGCTTTTTCTTCAACCTCATCTTTTTTAAGCTTTGTTAATTCTTCGAGGTATTCATTAAAAGTGTTTTTAATATTTTCCGCCAGCCTAAGCTTCTTTTCGGCTATGGCACACCGTTTGTTGGTGCTACTAAATTTGCTTAGTTCTTTTTCCTTATCATTAAGCTCCTTTTGCTTTATAGATATCTTTGTTGATACTTCAATAATTTTACTGCTGATATCTTTTTCCTTAGATTCTAACCTCGATATCTCTTTAATAATTCTTTCGCTTGCTTCTTCATCGAAACTTCCTATATCTTTCTTAAGTATATATAATTTCTCTTGAATATCGCTTAATCTTCTGCTTGACTTAACTTTCTCAATAGAAGTATCTAAATAATCTTTTTTTGCATCAGCAGCAAATTGAATGTAAGTATCAATCTCCCTGAATGATTGACGCTTTTCCAAATCCCGCTTTAGTTCATCATTATTTGAGAAATTGTCAGACAAATACTTGCTAATACAAGCAATTTCTGATTCTTCTAAGTCATTACCACAAATGCATTTTGTTTGGTTTTTTAACTCATTTAAAAATGTTTTAACACTATCATTTACACTAGCCTTAATGTATTGTTCATCGAGGTCTTTCAGTCCCCTTCTTACTTCGTCAGCGATCTTGCACCCAAGTATAATGGTTCCATGTTGTTTAAATATTTCAATCTTTCTCTTCTCAATGCTCTTAATATCCTCTAAAATTTTAATTTCTTCGAGGGCTAGTTTTTGCTTTTCCTCAATTTTCTCCTTTATATCTTCATGGTTTTTGAGTTCCTCTTCTAACCGAACAACCCTAGTTTTAATAGTTTTAAGCTCACTCTCATAATCCTTGAAATCTCGTTCTAAAGCAGTTAGGTCATTTTCTATAATTTTTTTGGAATCAAGGATTTTACTTGCTTCCTTTTGTTCCTCTAGAATTTTATCTCGCTCTTTTTCAAAATCTTCTTCGATTTTTTTATAGTCATCTCTTGCATTTTCTATTTCCTTTAATCCTAATATCCTTGTAATTGCTTCTTTATAGTCTACAGCTGTTGCGATATTGTAGGCTTCTATTTTTTCACCGTCAAAAAAGAAATATTTGGCTGCATCTTCATGGACAATTGCATTTATATAGTCGTTTTTTTCATCATTACCCTCAGTGATTAACACACTACCATTTTCCCAAATATCAAGATTGGACTCAAAGTCACTGCTTTTAGGTATAGAACTAATGTTCCCTTTGGGTTTGATGGTTCTTATAATCTCTACTTTTTTACCATTATGCTGTCCTACTATAGAGACATATGCTTCATATGACTTTTCATTAAATGAATTGATATTTATCAAATCTTTTAAATTCTGTCCTCTAGGGGTTCCATAGAAGTTAAAGAGTATGCCTTTAAAAAAACAACTCTTTCCAACATCGTTAGGCGCGTATATAATGCTGACGTTTTTCTCTGCGGTTATCTCAAAATCAAACTCAACCTCTTTATAATAAGCCATAAAATTATAGAATTTAATTTTAGTTATTATCACTTGAGTTTTCCTCCACTTCTACAGCTTTGTAAACAACTTCTTTTAGATCTCCAAATATATGTCTAGTCTTTTTGTACACATTATTCTTTTCTATTTTTATTATCTCCTCGATAAGTCTGTAGTCTAATCCGTTTTTTTCGCAAATTTTCTCCAATAATCTGTCCATTTGACCACTCCTTTAAAAATTATATATACTTAGTCCCAATTTATTTAACAATTCATCCAGTTCTTCGTGAATATTAGTACCGTTTATTGCATCTTCTGCTATTATATTTATTCTCTTATATTCCTTTAAGATAATCTGTTTTGCCAATGTAGTCTCACTTTCTATATCAAGGTTATAATCTGGGATAATTAAAAAATCATAAACATATGCTCGGTGCTTTCCATTACTTTTTCTAAGGACTCGGCCTCTTCTTTGGATAAATTGCCTTTCTGAAGTAGATGAACTAATAAAAATTGCGGCGTCGCAGGCTGGAATATCAATTCCCTCATCTAAACAGTTAATAGCTAATAAAATTTTTCTAACGCCTAAGCGGAATTCTTCTAACATTTTAGGACGAACAATCTTTGAATCTTTATCTCCTGTATAAATGAAGTAATCCCTATTTAAGTGGTCAAGGACCTTTGCATAACCTTCTAAATGTTCTAATGAGTCTGCATATATAAGTATTCTACGATCCTTGGGGATACTCTCAATTATCTCTGGAAATTTAACCAGCTTATTAGTAGCAGTCTTTAGTATTTCAGAACGTTCCATATATTTCTTTTTTATTAAATCTTCCTTGTTGTTAGATAGGGAGTTATCATTATCTTTATTTAAAGAACTTTTAATTTTTAGAATTTCCTTAGATAGCTTTATATATCTAGCCCATTCTTCCTTATCTAAAGTACAGGGAAATACCTTATATTCATATTCAACAAGGTATTTTTCTCGTATGGCATCTTTAATTGAAAACTCAAATGCTTCGTTATTAAAGAACATAAGAATTTTTTCGGTTCCTTCTTCGTCGAAGTTCCTACTTGGAGTTGCACTTAAGCCAATTTTATATCGTGCATTTATATTCATAATTTTTTGTGTCTGTTTTGCACCTAAATTGTGTGCTTCATCACAGATTAAACCAAATTGTGAAGATGATATTTCCGTCCACTTGTCCATTGAAAACTCTGTAATAGCAGAATCATAAGTACAAATTACAATTGTCTGCTCAGGAACTTTCGCTTGAACTATATCAAGAAGCTTATTCTTCCACTTACCAAAATCTGAGCCACATTTTATGATATATGCATCGGGGAAAAAGAATTTTGCTTCAGACTCCCACTGTAATACCAGTTCTGATCCTGGAACTAGAATAAGTAGAAACTTCCATCTATAAATATTCTTAAATGAATAAAGAGCAGCTTTTGTTTTCCCGGTTCCAGTGGCCATTTGAAACATACATACATAATTACTTTCTTCAAACTTTTTAAACGCTTTGAGCTGGCATTCCCTTGGAGTAAACTTACTACCGGAAGAATATTTTCGTATAGCATAATAAGCAAGGGCGTCAATTGGATCTTCAGGTGCAGCGTTAATAAGTTTATCTTTTAGAGCCGCAGGAAAATCAAATGTAATAACTTCAGTTGCGGTACCACCCCATAGTCTTTCAAAACGTTCAACTTTATCTAATACTCTCTGTTTTAACACGTTTTCCCATGAGTGTGATACCTCAAAGGATTCTTCATTAAACATCCATCCACCTAAAGACTCATTTATTGATCCTAAAAATGAAATTATGTTCTCTTCCTGATCTTTAAATATCCCAAATTTCTCATGAAATAGTGCATTATCATCGGTAGTATTTAAAATACCTTTTAAACTTCTTATACATATTTTTATGTCAAGCCGATTGTTTTTTATAAGCCAACATAAGTTTTTAACATTCGGTTTTTCTTTATCTAACAGGTATTGATCTATTTGGTTATTAAGATTATATGCTAATATATTCTTTATCTCATAACCCTCATTAATCAAATCAATATCCTTCTGAGACAATTTAGTACTGCATATAATACGA
>JAEZFR010000210.1 GCA_023417285.1 Bacillota bacterium | reverse complement strand
GACCTTTACAGCAGGCTTTAGCTACAAAACGTTTTTTCCATCAGAAATAAACTCACCCTTTTGGTCCATAAGCTTTGAGGTTTTCTCCTACTGTATAATGCCCATATTTATGTTATTTCTTTTTATGCTTACAAATAAAAAAAGAAGCTTTTTTAAGGCAATTATATATTGGGCAGGCGTACTGGTGGCTATACTACTGCTTAACAGACTTGTCCACACATACCTTACACCCGACCAAATGAGAAGGGGTTGGGAGTTCGGTTCTGTAGGAGGGGCCAAATACTGGATGCCAAACTATAATCCTCTAGGCTTCTTTGCACAATTTATTTTTGGAATATTTGCTGCGGGATTTACAGCATATTTAACAAAAATTCCTGATAAGCTAAGAAAAATAAACAGGTTTTTTATAATAGATATTGTAGCTTTATTAATGCTGATCTCTGCGGGTTATTTAATTTACATAATGAGAAATTCAAGAGATTTCAGTTTTAGTTTTCAAAACCAACCATATTACTTTCCAACTTTTCAGTTTTTTGTAGCTTTTGCACTGGCATTACTACCGTTTACTAGGATAGTAAGCAGGGTACTGGACAATGGCTTTTTCAAGCTTACTGCAAAGCTTTCCTTTGGACTCTACGTGTGGCATTATACAATTATGTTCTTTGTAACTCAATACATTGCAAAAGACTATGTATATGGAGGCATTACTGATATCACCAAACTGTTAATTATAGATGTGAGCGTATTGGCAGTATCATTCGTTATTGCAGCAATCTCATATAAGTTCCTTGAAAAGCCTATTTTGGATTGGTCACATGGTATAAAATTTGAAAAGAAGTACCAAAATAAAGACTTAAATAAGGTTATAGAAAAGTAGTTGGATTAACAATAAATAGATTAACAATAAATAAATTAAGTTTGATTAACAATAAATAGATTAACAATAATCGGATTAAATTGGATTAGCATTAACTAGGTTAATATTAATTTGTAATGTATTGAGCAAATATTATAGTGTGAAGATAAGTAAAACTTAGTTATAATATTGAGTGATAATGATTCTTTAAAGGAGAGTAATTTATGGTAATATCTATTGTCATAGGAATTATTGTACTTATTGTAGCCATTATTTGCTTAGCTTCTCTCTATTTTACATTTAAGGTTATTTCGCCTGTAACGAGCAGCTATGAAGCTTCCCTAGAATATGAATTAAGTAACAATAGAATATCAGAGCAGTTACTTGAAAAGTATAACAAGAAGGAAATGGAGATTATATCGAAGTTTGGCTACAAGCTCTATGGGTGGTTTTTTGAATGTGAAAATTCATTAAAAACGGTGGTAATATGCCATGGAATAACCTGCAATGTAATAAGCTCTCTTAAGTATATGGAGCTATTCCGAAAAAGAGGCTACAATGTTCTGCTTTACGATCATAGAAACCATGGTCGAAGTGGTGGAAAGTACACCACCTTTGGTCATTATGAGAAGCACGATTTAAAGTCATGGGTTGACTGGATATATGAACAATATGGAAATACAGCAAAAGTCGGAACTTTAGGGGAATCATTAGGGGCTATAGTGGCTCTGCAAAATACTGCTATAGATGATAGATTATACTTCTGCGTAGCTGATTGTGCTGCCTCTGATTTGAACTCACTCCTAAAGTATAGGCTTAAGGTTGAATACCATTTACCAGCTTTTCCACTTTTGCATGTTTCAAGCTTTTTTTCATGGCTTATAACGGGTATGTCCTACTATAAAGTTTCACCAATACAAGCTATAAAAGCGGTTAACACTCCAATATTTTTTGTTCATGGTGCAGAAGACACATATATTCCTACAAAAATGAGCAAAGAAATGTATGAGATTAAAAAGGGACCAAAGAAAATTTATATAGCAAAGGGTGCAGGGCATGCTAAAAGCTTAATTACCGATAGTGCAGAGTATGAAAGACAGCTAGAGGATTTTCTTAACATGGTAGGCTTATGAATTTAGCACTATACTAATTTATATGATAATTTAATTACTGGTAAGTGATAATCTATAGTATAAATATATTGAATATATTAATTAAAAATTACATAGAATTAAAATCAATATAAAAGATATTTACATAATAGGATTGACTATATTTTACTTTTCTATTATAATTTTTTTGACACTTTAATAAAAAATCTGGTTGGGGCAATGTCTATACTTTTATTGCTTTCAAGGTTTGTACTTCTAGGGCGGGGAGGTTTTCTCATGCCCTTTTATTATTTCAGGGCATTAAAATAATCTTTTATACCACTTAATTGGTAAATAGCTTTTATTAATTAGTGAATAGCTTTTATAAAATTGAGGAATTGTACTATTGGAGGTGATATCAATGGCACTTGAAGCAATTACCATCATAAGGGAGGCAGAAAAGCAAGCTGAGAATATTGTTGTTGAAGCTCATCAGGAAGCTAGAAAAATACTTAAAGAAGCGGGCCTTCAATGTGAGAAAATTCTAGAGGATGCAGTTCTAGAT
>JAEZFR010000142.1 GCA_023417285.1 Bacillota bacterium | reverse complement strand
GTGGGTAAAAGATGGATACACAGCAAAAAAAACAAGCGGACTAGAATACCCTCTTGTCCGCTTGTATGTAGTGGTCGGAAATGCGAGAGTCGAACTCGCGTCCTCTTGGTCCCGAACCAAGCGCGCTACCATCTGCGCTAATTCCCGTTTATGTAAGCCGCTTAAATAAAAGCGGCTTATATATTATATTTTACAAAATAGAAATTATGGTTAAATCGGGTTTTATTTTTTATAGCTTAATATTATCAAACTTTTTTACATTTTCCTCTATAAACTCTATAATCTGCTTGTGCTCTGCCTTTCCATTACCAGTTATATTAATAGCTTCTCCAAAGGTAATGCAAACAGGTTTCTTCCTGTAAATGGGACCAACATCCTTTATTAGCTTACCATTTGGCCAGAAATCTGTCCTAATAGCAACTGGAATAATTGGTACTCCTGCGTCTTTTGCAAGCTTAACACCTAGAGAATTAAAGTTTTCAGGCTTAAAACTCGCCATCCTGCTTCCCTCTGGAAAAACAATAATGGACACTCCATTTTTAAGCTTCTCTGAACCTTCCTTAAGTACTTTTATTAAGTCTTCTCTAGAGTTTGTCCTTGATAGAACAATTGGATCTCTCGAACGCATAACCGGTCCAAATATTGGGTTGGTAACTAGACTATCCTTTACAATAAAAGTAACCCTCTTAATAGGCTCAATAATACCAGGAAAAACAAAAGTCTCCAAGACACTCATATGATTGCTTACAAATACAACAGGACCTTCTACTTTTCTAATATTGTCAATTCCCTCAATAAAGAGTCTTCCACCGCTTTTCTCAATAGCCTTTGCAATATTAACACTGCCCTCAACCCATTTCTCAGCGTCATACTTTCCCTTTACAGCAGCACTTCTGCCACTAATTACCTGCTTAGCATAATTATAAACAAAGTACCATCTGGAATTTAGAAAAAGCTTATCCCATATAACTCTTTTATCACCTTGCGTTGTATAGTTATCACCAGTATAAAACTGTTTGACCAAAAATATCACATCCAAAAATATATTTTGTACTGCTAAAACAATAAGTATTATATACTATTTCGTTGTTTTTTACTATATTATACAGTAGAAAAAGTATTATACTTCACATAAAATGGTTATATACTATGGAAATACTCAACATTTTGCAGTATAATTATATCACTTACATTCGTATAAAATAATATATCATTTGGAGAACCTTAATGAATGCAAAGGACATAAAAATTGGAACAAAGTTTGAGATTGAAATTCCAGAGTTTGAAAACAGGCGGCAGGTACATACGAACTGCTATGTTAGTCAACTTGTAGATATTATCGATGATAGTACCGTCGCAATAGCAGCACCAATATATGAAAACAGACTTAAGTTTATGTCAAATGGGCTTGCCATTAGGGTTTACTATTTGAATGATAGGCAGGAGTTAATATGCTTTGATGCTATTGTCAATGAGTACAAGAGGTCTGGTCCTGTAGAAACCTTTATAATAAAAATAATAGGTAATTATGCCAAAATTCAAAGAAGGCGATATTATAGGCTTAATACCGTTTTAGACCAAAGCTATTTAGTTGTTGAAGAATACATATCAGATTTTAATAGCTACACTTTTCCAGAGCTTAAGGACCTGCCTTTGAGAAATGGTCATACTAAGAATATAAGTGGAAGTGGAGCTTGCCTATTAGTTGACGAATCACTAGAATTAGGAAGCAATTTAGACTTGACCATAATTATACCCGGCTATACATGCGTTAGAACTATTGCACAAGTAGTCAGAGTAATTAGAAAAGATAAAAAATATGAGGTGGGTGTACATTTCCAGAAAATAACCTCAAAAGATTCGGAAATACTTATGAAGTATATTTTTGAGCAACAACGCATACTACTCAAAAACGCTCAGTTAGAGAAGTAAATAATCAATTATGCTGTTAATGCTAACGCTACTAGTCTCTATATCAATAAAGTAGTGACTTTCGTTTATGTCTTGGAGGTAGTGTGCATCAGAAGAATGAAGTACTTTGTACTTGGTAAAATAATCAGTGCTCTCATTCTTTGTTTTATTGCGATCATACCATTCTATAACATGGATATCAATGTCAGCTGGCATCATACCAAATGCCGATAAAAGACTATTTGAATCACGATTAATATGCGCAGGCACTACCGCTCCGGATAGGCTATTTTTAACAATATCAAATACCTCATTTATAGATAATTTACAACCCGTCAGTAACAGTTTTTCTTCTTTTGAAATAATGTTATCATCTTCGTCCAGTATTAATTGTTCTCCAAAAATGCTGTCATTGTTTTTTAATTCTGGAAGGTTTTCATGCACTATTCTTTGCATACACAGGGCACTTTCCAAATCCCTAAAAAAGCAAAGAACGTGTATTTCTTCAGCTGTTTCAAGCTCCATACCCGGGATAACTATCAGGCCTTGGGCACTGGCACATTTCAAAACCGCCTCTACATTTGCACACGAATTATGGTCAGTGACTGCAATTACGTCCAGGCCTTTAATAATGCTCATATTGACAATATTATTTGGTGTCATATCATTGTCAGCACAAGGTGATAGTGCAGAGTGAATATGTAGGTCATATGACAATTTCACATTGCTACCCCCTAAAAAACCTTTTCTAAAACATATTAAGTACACTATTAATAAATAGCATCAATGACAAAGAAAATTTGCAATCCTTTTTGCTACTTCAAATGCAGTGTATTTTGTACTAAGCATAGCAATTCCATTTTCATTTGCTTTTTTTAGGCACAATGGTTCAGGCTGAATGTCCTCTGGCAGTATTACCACTGAAACCTCAGTAAGCATTGCCACAGCAGGTACATTAACATTTGTAAGCACAGTAATCCAAGCATCTCCCTTTTTTGCATGTGACATCACCCAACTAAGCAAATCCCCAATATATACATTTACTATTTCTTCACAGCTATTAATATCTGTAACCCAAACACCTTCTATTGCAGCAGTTAGTTGCTCACTGGTCATTTTATCTCCCCTTCTATTAAAATTATCTTATAGATTACTTTATTTATTTGTTTATTGGGCTGATTAATCAGTAGTCTCTTCTTTGTCTAAAACAGGCGGCATCTTGCCCTCTAGCTCTACCATCTCGTAAGCTAAATCCCTTATCCGCTCCCTAAGCTTAAATATACAGTCTGTTTCATTGGCGAGTCCTCTTACAATATCTTCTGCCAACGCTCTGCAGCTTGGAGCACCACAGGCACCGCAATCGAGATCTGGTAAGCCCTTGTGAATGAGCTCCATCTTCTTCATCTTTTCCATTGCGCGTGACAGGTCCTCATCTAACTTAAGTACTGGCTTGTGTTCTACATTAGATGTCCACCCCAACTCTTTGTAGCTTTTGTTAGTAGTACTTACTATACCTTTTTGAACGGCATCATCAATATGCTTTTTAAGTGTAGTTTTTGCGACATAAACATTTGCAACTGTCAGTGGACCACCTAAACAGCCTCCGGTACAAGACAGTGCTTCTACAAAATCTATATCTGTAAGCCTATCATTTTCAATCTCCTCGAATATACTAATAACATTATGTATTCCATCTACAGCAAGTATTTTGTCTGTATCCAAGGCATCGCTCTCACCACCCGAATTAGCCCACTGTATACCTTCAAAACTTGCTTCCTTGATATTTTTGTCAGGAGAAACCTTCTTTGCTAGATTATTTCTAATCCTAAAATATACTTCTTGGATTGAAATAACACCATCTACATTTGACTTGTGCTTTTCATATGGTGCCTTTACACTAGTTACCTTCGCCGCACAAGGCGTAATAAAGAAAACTCCTATCTCCTGCTCATTTACTTTTAGCTTTTGTGCAAGTTCACTTCGTGCTATTTTTGCGGCTACCTCCATTGGGGATTCAAGCCGAACAATATTATCAATAAGACTTGGAAATCTAACCTGTATCAGTTTGACCACTGCAGGACAAGCAGATGAAATTAAAGGCTTTTTGAACCCACCCTCATTTATCATTTGTCGAGTGGCTTCACTAACCATTTCTGCTGCTCCTGCCACCTCATATACATAATCAAAGCCTATTTGTCTAAGCGCAGTCAGGATATCCAGCCTTGAATATATTTTTTCAAATTGTCCATATAGAGATGGGGCAGGAAGTACAACCTTGTATGTGAAATTATTCATCATATCAAGGCTGTCGCAAATAGCGGATTTAGCATGATAAGGACATACTCTCAGACATTCTCCACAATCTATACAA
>JAEZFR010000052.1 GCA_023417285.1 Bacillota bacterium | reverse complement strand
GATAAGTACTTATCAGTGTGTGGATACAAGCTTGATTTTGAAGAATATATCAATAATCTAGCATATTACTATAATAATAAAAGAACCGGTCAGCAACTATTTGTCAAGATAATAGATGTTGCTCTTGAAAAAAACCAGGAACAGACATTTTATAATACTTTTGAAAATATCTCAGATAGAATGTATATAGAATTTGTTCAGAAAGTTTACTCTGGAGTTGAACTTACAAAAAATATGGAATTCCATTCTACCAATCGCTATGGGGATACTTATCCAATTCAGCAAGTATGTCCTATGTCATTCTTTACATTAGGAATATATCCAAATGGAGATATGATTCCATGTGATGTTATTTATAAGCCTGTAATACTGGGTAATGTTAACCAAGAACGTATGCTTGACATGTGGAATGGGGACAAGCTCTATGAATTTAGAATGAATCAGCTTAAAAATGGAAGGTTTACAAATCCAGAATGTGCCCGTTGTGTAACACCAGATGATATATTACGTCCTGAAGATATATTGGATAATAATAAAGAAAATATTATTATTCGTATGGAGGCTGAGTATGAAAAAAGAAATAGGTTTTAATACTTTAAAAGAAATACTGTCCTCAAATAATTATATGCCTTCAACTGCTGATCAGATTTTAGATAGTATTATCAAAGCCGATCAGATTTTAGATAGTATTATCAAGGCCGATCAGGAATATATTATTTATGGTGCTGGTAGAATAGGAAAAGAAATTTACTCTCTTCTCAAAAAAAGAAATACCAAAGTTATAGCCTTTTTGGATCAAAACGCACAGGAAAATCAGTATTTTGATAGCGTTCCCGTGCTTACTGTCAATAATTTCAGCCAAAAAGGAAATAAATCTGCTCATGTAATTATTTCATTGTTTACTAGTAGAAGTATAATTAATGATATAATTTCTACGTTAACCATGGAATATATTACTAATATTATATACAACGAAAATCTTCTTGCTTGTTTTTGTAAATTAGGATTAAGTAAAAGAGACGATTTTACTTTTTCTGATTATGCAGATGATATTTTAAAAGCTTTTGATATGTTATGTGACGACCATAGCAGAGCCATATATGTTGAAAATCTCAAAGCCTATATAACTTGGGATTTTGCGCAAACCCTCCAAAGTGAAAATACAATTCAATACTTTGATGTGAACGTTCCATTTAGCAAAGGTTATTCTTGTTTTGTGGACTGTGGAGCATTTGTTGGTGATTCTTTACAAGAAATGACCAAACTATTAAAATGCAATAGCTACTTTGGATTTGAGCCTGATAGAACAAACTTTGAAAAACTCTCAGTTCAGGCTAATAAGGTTTCTTCAAAATTAGAAAACATATTTCTTTTTCCTTGTGCTGTCTCAGACTATACAGGCCTCGCCTATTTTAATGAAAATGAAAATTCCGGGAGCTCATTAGCTGAAGGTTGCAACACTGGTGTGCCCGTATCTGTGGTTAAGCTGGATGATTGTATAAAAAAATCAAGGATTACAATGATTAAAATGGATATAGAAGGTGCTGAAACAGCTGCACTATGGGGAGCAAAAGAAATAATAACATCACAGCAACCAGACTTAGCCATATGTGTATATCATAAAGTATCTGACATATGGGAAATACCGCTATTATTAAGAGACTGGGTTCCAAATTATCAATTTTACCTTAGATGTCATTGCCCTAATACTATGGAAACTGTACTATATGCAACTGTTTCTACAAATTAACTATTATAAAGGGGATTACCTACTAATAATCCCCTTTATAATACCCACTTATTTGTTTATCCATTACTGAATTAATATTATCTTTGTTGTATATTATTGCCTTATATAAGTCTATTGTTTTAGATATAGACTTTTGTATATTCCACTTTGGGTTCCACCCCAAATTTTTTTGTGCCTTTGAACAATCAAGCTTTAGATAATTCGCCTCATGAGGGCCATCATCTCCTTTGCTTATCCAATGCGCCCCATTCCCCCATTCCATGCAAAATAAATCTGCCAGCTCACCTGTAGTAATACAGTCTGACTGCTCAGGTCCGAAATTATAGCTGCCTGCATACCTTCTCTTGTCCATATATTGCTTTTGAGCCAACAGCAGATAACCTGAAATACATTCTAGTACATGCTGATACGGTCTAACAGAATTTGGATTTCTTAGAACAATGGGTTCACCTACTCGTGCAGCAGAAACACAATCAGGAATAATTCTATCCTCAGTAAAATCTCCCCCGCCTATAACATTTCCAGCTCTAGCCGTTGAAATAGCAGGTGAATCCTCACTGCCAAAAAAGGAATTTATATAACTATAAGTAACTAGTTCGCTGCACGACTTGCTGTTGGAATATGGGTCAAAACCACATAACGTATCGGTTTCCCTATACCCCCAAGGCCACTCTTGATTGAGATACACTTTATCGGTTGTAACGTTTACTACTGACCTAGAACAAGGGTTTTGTCTTACTGCATCCAAGACGTTAACAGTACCCATTACATTAGTATTATAGGTTTCAATAGGATTTGCATATGACTTACGTACAATTGGCTGGGCAGCAAGATGAAACAATATATCAGGATTAACTGCATTATACGTTCCTGAAAATAAACCAGGAGTTGTTATATCACCAATAACAGAATGTACCTTCTTTTCCAGGTTTAATAGTGTATAAAGGTTAGGAGTGGTCTCTGGCTCCTTTGCAAATCCCGTCACCTCTGCTCCAAGATTAATAAGCACCTCACACAACCAACTTCCTTTAAAACCTGTGTGTCCTGTGACAAGTACCTTTTTCCCCTTCCAAAATAACTTATCCAGCATGCAACCCTCCAATGTCTTATGCATCAATATTGTATGTCTATAAAATACTAATTTATCTGATTTTAAGGCACAGCTTACCATACCTTCCATGGTGCATTGCCTGAATCCCATAAATTCTCTAAATGCTGCTTGTCCCTCTGAGTATCCATGCATTGCCAAAATCCAGTATGCTTATATGCAGTAATATTACTTTCACTGGCTAGCATTGACAATGGCTCCCTCTCAAATATAGTTGCATCCCCATCTATATAGTCAAGTACCTTTGGCTCTAGAACAAAGAATCCCCCATTTATCCATGTATCCATAGTGTTAGGTTTTTCTACAAATTCTAATACAGTGTCATCTTCCTTGATTCCCAGTACACCAAATCTACCGCTTGGCTGAACTGCTGTAACAGTTGCAAGCTTTCCGTGAATCTTATGGTACTCTAGCAGCTTACTTATATCCACATTTGCAACACCATCTCCATAGGTCAACATAAAGGTTTCATTACCAAGATATTCCTTAACCCTTTTTAATCGTCCACCCGTCATAGTATCCAGCCCTGTGTTGACCAGAGTTACCTTCCATGGCTCAGACATATTTGTATGTACCTGCATATTGTTTCCATACCTCATATCAAAGGTTACATCGGCTCCATATAAGAAGTAGTTTGCAAAGTATTCCTTAATAATATTACCTTTGTAACCAAGACAAATAACGAATTCATTAAAGCCATAATGTGAGTAAGTCTTCATAATATGCCAAAGTATAGGTCTTTCACCTATCTCTATCATAGGTTTGGGCCTCAGGTGCGACTCTTCGCTTATTCTCGAACCATATCCACCTGCAAATATTACTACCTTCATATGTATTCACCCTTTGCCACTTATTTTTTTACTGCAATAACCTCCATGAAGCCTTCCTTTTTCCTAGACATCTTGTAATGTCTAGGAACAAACCCGCATTTAACTAATAATTTCTCTAGAGAATCCTTTGAAAAATAGTTGTTTATCCTTGAAGACCTCATATGAATATCCTTGTCCTTTGCTAACCTAGAATACCCGCTAAGCATATTTGGAGTCAGTATATGAATAATACCATTATGATTCAATTGTTTAGCAATGCTTACTAATAATTTCTCGGGTTTATATGTATTTTCTAAAGTAGCATTCACTGCAATTATGTCGAAATTTTCCTTAGTCTTAAATGTACACTTATTTACATCAAATGCATCATTGTTTATATCAATACCATACTCCTGTGCCGCACAAATAAATGAAATTTCAGCATTAACAGTAGCCATTTTTAAGCCATTGGAATGCTCAAGAATTTTTTCAACAGTATCTGCATAATCTCGAGCGTCTTGTTTATCTGACCTATCCACTTCTTTAAATTGTGTATCACAAATATATGCACTGAACAGGTGATTGCAGCTATTGCATTTTCTCCATACTTTTATCGGCCCGCACTGCTCCACTGACTCATTTCCAGTAAGGGCATTATAAACACTATGCATTTGCGCTTCTGCTCCACAGATTGGGCAAGTTCCAATGTCTTCGTTTTTCATATCCTTATCAAATACATAGTATCTGTTTTCGTTGTTATTGTCAGTTATAGCTAACTCAGCAAATGTTGGGTTTATTCTAAATACAGCAGTATGACAGAACAATGCAACCTGAGCATTGCCTGCTCTGTTAAATATCTCACCCAATCTAAAATAAGTAATATCCTTCTTATACTCATTTTTTATTAACTGCAAAAGGTA
>JAEZFR010000578.1 GCA_023417285.1 Bacillota bacterium | reverse complement strand
GTATGAAGGTTTTCTATAGCTTTATTATAAAGCCTGACAGCTTCAATAGCTTCCTCAGTATACTTTCCAGCAGCTTCATCTATATTAATGGGAGCAATATTACTTATTACTTTTTTAAGATCCATCAATTTGGCTCCTTCCATAAATACTGTTCCATGCAGTTTTTATATCATATTGCATGTATAATGACCCAAATACACATATCATCTTATTATGAGTGCCAGCCTTTATTATTGCTGCTCGTAGAGCTTTTTCTGCGTTTTCCCCATCAATAATATTAGGATACTCATTCTTTAAAATACAACATAAATCGTATGAGTTTACTGCCCTTTGGTTTTTAGGAGTAATGGCAATAATTAAATCGTCTTTATTTGCAACTGTTTTAATAATCTCTGTGTACTGCTTATCCCTAAGAAATCCAACAATATATATTTTTTGAATATCTTTAAAATATCCTTCTAATGCACCTTTAAGTGATAATGCACCCTCAATATTATGTGCACCATCTACCAAAACTAATGGCTCATGCGATATAATCTCCAGTCTTCCTGGCCAATTTGTCTTGATTAATCCTTCATGTATAGCATCTTCCGTAATGACAAAACCTTTACTACTAAGAACATCACATGTTTTAATAGCAGTTGCAGCATTTAACATTTGGTGTTGACCCAACATTGTTATTTTAAGCCCCTGCCTGTCCTCAAAACTAAATATCTGTCCATTGAAATCCGCATAACCTTGATTAATCCTCTCAGCTCTTACTTCATGCACAAAGCAGTCCAACTCATGACATACTTTGGCAAGGTACGTATGAACAGACCTATTTTGGGGGTAAAGTACGACATCTGTTTTTTCTTTTATAATGCCCGCTTTATGATAAGCTATATCAAGGAGAGTTTTCCCCAATCTATCAGTATGATCAAGGCTTATGGTAGTAATAACAGCCGCCAATGGAGTACCAATAACATTGGTAGCATCTTCCCGTCCTCCAAGTCCAACCTCTAAAACAACAATATCGCACTGCTTCCTATAGAAATACTCAAAAGCGATAGCACAGGTTACTTCAAATTGAGTTGGATGTGGTTGGTTGTCTGCAACCATTTTATTGGTTATTTTACTGATATAATCCACAATCTCTGCAAGACTATCCTTATCAATCATTTCATTGTCTATCTTAATCTGCTCTTCGTAGCAATTAATAAAAGGTGATGTAAAAGTGCCCGTTTTATAACCAGAACAAGTTAATATACTACTCAGAAATGCAACAGTAGAACCTTTTCCATTAGTACCGGCTACATGTACAAACTTTAGCTTTTGCTGGGGGTTGTTCATAAGTTCAAGAAGCCTTGCAATATTATCTAGTCCCAGCTTACTTCCAAAACTTTCAATGCTATTTATATATGAAATAGCCTCCATGTAATCCATGAAAACGTCCTTTCAAAATTGTTAAACTTCGCTATAAAGTGCCATATTTAAACAATATCAGTTTTATGTATATACGTCAATGACAAAAAGCAATGTAGCCTGTAAGGAGAATAAATATATGAATTATATTCTCCTTACAGGCCACTAGATGAATTATCTTATAAAGCCCTAAAATCCAAACCAGAACCTAACACCCGAGTCAGTATTATTTACACCATATTTCATATCATGCAGTTCAAGGATGTTTTTGACTATTGCTAATCCTAACCCTGTACCTTTTTGTCGCCTTTCCCTAGAGGAATCCTCTTTATAGAATGATTCCCATATAAGATGCATTCTATCTATTGGGATGTGCTCTCCTTCATTTTCTACCGAAACCCTTTTTTCACCTATGGATACTATTATTTTGCCACCTTCAGGCGTAAACGAAATTGCATTTGAAATAAGGTTTGAAATTACTTGTTCCATACGCTTATAATCTGCCTCCAAGGTCCATTCTCTTTCTTCAATAAAGGATATAATAACCTTATTGTCTTTTAACAGTCTTACCTTTTCCTCAATTACACTTCTTACCAGAGAATTCATGCTAAACTCTTCTGTTTGAAGTATGTAGGCTTTTGCTTCTAATTTAGATAGATCAAGTAGTTCCATCACCATATTATCCATTTTTGTAGTTTCATCTATAATAACATTTATATAATGCTCTTTTTTGTCCTCAGCAATGTTTTCAAGCAGTCCCTCACTATAGCTTTTTATGATTGCTAATGGCGTCTTCAACTCATGGCTAATTGCATTTGTCATATCACGTCTACTTTTCTCAAGCTGCTGCTGCGTTTTGTAGATATCCCAAAGTTTTTTTGCAAGTATTAATGATAGAATAACCACCATGATAAATGAAAATGCATATACCGTCATTAATGTGGACGACGCTATTGAAAGTGGAAAGTATACGGTACTTATCGATAATATGTAGCTTTTACCCGCTGCTTGAAACTGATATACACTATTCCCTTTAGAAAAATTTACACTGTTTTTTTCTGCCGTAATATCTAATATCGTCCCATCTTTGAGTTCAGCCTTATGATAATCTAGCGCGTCATTACATAGTTGAAAATTATCTATAATATCGTTTGTAAGTAATGAATCGGTGTAATTATCAGTAGGAAGCATCTCAAAGAATGGTTCACTAAATAATGACATGTAATGCTCCAACCCCTCTATATTCCCCGAATTGTAATGCCACTCCTTAATTATGGTTTCGCTCAACAGATTGGCACTTTTTTCATCTATTAGAGACCAATTTTCTTCCTTGACAACTATTCTGCTTGGGATGATTTCCGCACCCCTTACATAGCCTTCAACATATGTCATATATGACCTTTCTCTGGTTTGAGATTTGTTCAGTTGATAAAGAAAAAGAATTTGTTCCTTTGTAAAATACTTATCCATGTCTAGGTAGCGATATACAGTGTAGGAACTGTTACTATCAAGCATAACATTTGTACCGCACCTAAGGAAATTACCCGACCTTGCTATAAGTTTTCCGTCACTAGTGAATAGTGCAGCCTTTATATAACTATTTTCGCTGCAAAAACCTCTAGTAAGAAAATTTAAACTTGAATATAATTGAGTTTCGAGGTTTTCATCTATTGTGTAAAACTTTTCATTTTTATCAGCAAATTCAGATAATATTATAGGGATTTGTAATCCGAGTGAACTCAATGCATTGCCTGAACGTATACTATATTCTGTTTTTATACTTTGAAACTGAAAAAATGTAAAGACCGCCATCATGACTAAATAAAATGCTATAAAGAAGGACGCTATTCGTACTAGTGTTGACCTATATGACTCATTTTTTTCACTGTTTCTATCCTCCCATCTATAGCCTACTTTAACAGCAGTGTGTATATATTTTGCCTTATCTGCTAATGCCTTGCGGAGTTTTTTTATGTGTGTATCAATTACTCTGTCATTTCCATCAAACTCATAACCCCATATCCTATTTATGAGCTGTTCTCTAGTAATAACTCGATTTTTATTAGTGATCAGGTATACCAACAATTCGTATTCTTTAGGAGCAAGCTTAACTTCTTTATCAGCAATAAATACCATGCAATTATCTAAATCTATGCATACTTCATTTGAGGTTAGCCTTTTTTCAATAATAGTCCCCTGAGACCTCTTAATAAGTGAAATGGCTTTAGCATATAAAACTCCTAATGAAAAAGGCTTAACTATGTAATCATCAGCTCCAATTTGAAAACCGTATAGCTGATCCTTCTCATCGCTTCTAGCTGTGAGAAAAATTATGGGAATTGAACTCTGCTTTCTTAGTTGCCTACATAATGAGAAGCCGTCCATTTCAGGCATCATAACGTCCAAAATAATTAAATCAAATTGCTGTTCTTCTAGCACCTGCAATGCCTCAAGCCCATTATTAACACATGCGCATTCGCTCCCCTTAGCTACAATATAATCTGTAATTACTTCCTGTAGCCTAATTTCGTCCTCAACTAGCAACAGTTTATACATGCATGTTTCCTCCTTTCACCTAAATATTAATAAGGAAATGTGTCTTTTATATGTCTATTTAGAGCAACTTACATTTCAATACCTTTACTCTATATTATAGCAATAATCATTTACATTTTTATGCAAAAGTCGAAGAATATATATAAAGAGACTAAGATTGCACTTATGCAATCCTAGCCTCTTTTGAATTTAACATATCTTTGCTCTGATAATAAACTATATCATTAATCTATCAACTAGCTGTTCTAATAAATATTACTCCGCGCCACAGCACTTCTTGTATTTCTTGCCTGAACCGCATGGGCAAGTATCGTTTCTACCCACTCTATCTTTGTTTACCACCGGCTTCTTTGGTTCATCGCCATGGCTAGCAGCTATTGGTTCTGCAACCTTTTCTCTTTGTGGTGCATGCTCTCTGTCTATTCTTGAACGAACAAGCAATCTAATTGCATCTTCCTGAATGTTTTTAATCATTTCCTCAATCATCTGGAAGCCTTCAAACTTATATTCAACAACTGGATCTCTTTGGCCGTAAGCTCTTAAACCTATTCCATGTCTAAGCTGATCCATGGCATCAATGTGATCCATCCACTTTTCATCAACAACCCTAAGAAGTACAACCCTTTCAAGCTCTCTCATTAGTTCAGGACTCATTTCTGCTTCCTTGAACTCATAAATCCTAGAAACAATATCCATGAGCTTTTCCTTCAAGTCTTCCTTGTCTAAGGTTTCTAGTTCTTCCTTGCTGTATTCAAGAGCTCCGCTTGGCAAGAATATGGATTCAAGATACCCTTTTAGACCTGCCCAATCCCACATGTCAGGATATGGACTCTCACTACAATGAGCTTGAATAGCTCCATCAATAATTCCCTCAAACATCTTGATAAAGAAGTCCTTCATGTTATCTCCATTAAGAACAGTCTTTCTTTCTGAGTAGATAACTTCTCTCTGTTTATTCATAACATCGTCATACTGAAGTACTCTCTTACGAATATCAAAGTTGCGGCCTTCTACCTTTTTCTGAGCATTTTCAATAGCACTTGTCAACATTCCGTGTTCTATCGGCTGGTCATCTTCTAGGCCTAATGCATTTACTATATTTGTGAGTCTCTCCGAACCAAACAATCTCATTAAATCGTCTTCAAGAGATATATAGAATCTGGTTGAACCTACATCACCCTGACGACCTGCACGACCTCTAAGCTGATTGTCTATACGTCTGGACTCATGTCTTTCTGTACCAATAATATGAAGACCGCCTGCCTCAACTACTTTTTCACGTTCAACACTGATTGACTGCTTGAACTTGTCATTGAGCTCCTTAAACTGCTTTCTTGCATTCAGTATAAGCTCATCATCTGTATCGTTATAGCTAGTTGATGCACTGATAAGATCCTCATCATAGCCCAATTTTCTCATTTCCTGTTTTGCCAGATACTCAGCATTACCACCAAGCACAATGTCAGTACCTCTACCCGCCATATTTGTTGCAATGGTTACAGCACCAAACTTACCTGCCTGAGCAATAATTTCTGCTTCCTTGTCATGGAACTTTGCATTCAGTACCTGATGAGGAACACCCTTTCTCTTCAGCATTGCACTAAGCAATTCCGATTTCTCTATTGAAATTGTACCTACAAGGACAGGCTGCCCTTTCTTATGGCACTCTACTATATCTTCTATTACTGCATTAAATTTACCAACTTCATTTTTATAAACAACATCAGAAAAGTCTTTTCTAGCCATTTCTTTATTTGTAGGTATTACAATTACGTCCAACTTATATATGGTATTAAATTCGCCTTCTTCTGTCTGAGCTGTACCAGTCATACCTGCAAGCTTGTTGTACATTCTGAAGTAATTCTGGAAGGTAATAGTTGCAAGAGTCTTGCTTTCTCTTTCTACCTTAACGCCTTCTTTAGCCTCGATAGCTTGATGCAAACCATCACTATATCGTCTGCCGTACATAAGTCTTCCGGTGAATTCATCAACGATAATAATTTCACCATCGTTTACAACATATTCTCTATCCTTTTTCATAAGACCGTGAGCTCTGATTGCCTGGTTTATGTGGTGAGAAATAGTCATGCTTTCAGGATCTGATAAGTTTTCAATGTTAAAATACTGCTCTGCCTTCTTTATACCATTTGCAGTTAATACACAGGTATGCGCCTTTTCATCAACAATATAATCTTCTTCAATATTGTCATCATGAACCTTGTCATCCATCTGTGTAATAACCTTTGCTCTTAGCTTACATGCAAATGAATTAGCTCTCGTATAGAGGTCAGTAGACTTATCTCCTGCTCCAGAAATTATAAGAGGAGTCCTTGCTTCATCCACCAAGATAGAGTCAACTTCATCGACAATCGCATAATTCATATCTCGCTGAACCATATCTTCTTTGTAGATAACCATATTATCTCTTAGGTAATCAAAGCCTAACTCATTGTTGGTAGCATAGGTAATATCGCAATTATATGCCGCTCTTCTTTGGTCGTTTTCAAGATCATGAACAATCAAGCCAACTGAAAGGCCAAGGAAGTTATATATCTTACCCATCCACTCACTGTCACGTCTTGCCAAGTAATCGTTTACTGTAACAACATGTACACCTTTACCAGATAATGCATTTAGATATACAGGCAACGTTGCAACAAGGGTTTTACCTTCACCGGTTTTCATTTCTGCGATACGTCCCTGATGGAGTACCAAACCGCCTATGAGCTGAACTCTAAAGTGTCTCATACCAAGCACTCTTTTGGATGCCTCTCGTACTACAGCAAAGGCTTCTGGCAGGATATCATCGAGCGTTTCACCATTTGCTAGTTTCTCCTTGAAATATGGAGTCTTTGCTTTTAGCTGTTCATCAGTAAGTTGCGAGATTTCACTTTCTAATGCTTCTATTTTATCAACAATTGGATATATTCTCTTTAACTCCCTATCACTATAAGAACCAATAATCTTTTCAATTAATTTCTTCATTTATCTTCTATCCCTTCATATTTAAGTATAATTGGGCATAACTCACCCTTTGTTAACTAACCATTAATATTATGCAACTGGCATTACTGTAATTTAGTTCTTTAAACTAGTACAGGGGGAGAAGAATTTGCATATGAACAGATATGTCTGTTTGAGGTAGTTAAGATAACGCCATAGAGGCTTAATAAAGCTATAATAAAAAATACAAGTAAGGAGGGTTTAGCAATAGGAAGCCCTACTGTATGCTTGTATTGTGGGTCCTTTATTTCTTGATTAAAGCTGTCCCTAGACTTATATGAATATCCAGGTAATGAGTTTCCTTTTGCTATTGTCGTTACACTTTTAACTGCATTACTTTTAACTGCAAGAGTTGCCCTACTACTAAAAGCCTTATCTTGTGGCAAAATGTTATAAAGGCATAGATTAATAAGGTCCGCAGAAAAATACGCACCACCATCTGTCGCAAGAGCAGAAATTATTAATAAGCTAACAAAGAATTTTTTTAAAGCTGGGTTTTTCATCTATGTTGTCCGTCTTCTTTCTCTAATCTATCCAAAATAACATTATATCCATCAGCACCATATACCAAACATCTATTGACTCGGCTAATGGTAGCAGTACTAGCACCGGTCTGTTCACT